>JAAYUB010000105.1 GCA_012517875.1 Acidobacteriota bacterium
CTTTTCCATCCGTTCCTCTGGAAAAAGTGGTTCGCCTGGGGCCTGCTGGCGCTGATCGGCGCCAACATTCAGCATGGCGGAGGATTCCCCAACATCTTCTCCTTCATCCAGGACGAAGCGGAGCACCGGTCGGACCGATTCGTCGGCGGCGGCTTTCCGGCCGAGGCGCTGCCGGGCGATCCGTCGTCCTGGTTTGGCGGCAACGTGTGGCTCATTGCCGCGGTGATCGGCGGGATCGCGCTGGCGCTTCTGACCGTCATCATCCTGTTGACCTACATCTTCAGCCGCGGCCGGTTCATGTTCGTCGAGTGCCTCGTGGAAAACAAGACCGCCCTTGGCGAGAGCTGGCGCCGCAACCGCGTCCAGGGCCTGTCACTGTTCTGGTGGTACCTCGGCTTCAGCGTGTTCCTCCTCCTGCTGCTGGTGCTGGCGGTCGTGACCGTGTTCCTCACCCTGTTCCGCGACGGCGAGTTCGCCCCCTTCAGCCAGATCTGGCCGCAGCTCCTGGCCATCTTGGCCGGCGCCCTGCTGGCCCTTATCCCCATCATCGCCATCGCCGTCTACCTGGAGGACTTCGTGGTCCCCCTCATGTGGAGCCGGCGGATCCGGGTCCTCGAAGCTTGGAACGCCTTCTTCACCCTGTTCCAGGAACACACCGGCGCCCTGCTGCTGTACCTGCTGATGCGACTCGGGCTGAGCATCGCCGCAAGTTTTGTGATGAGCTGCGGCGTCTGCCTGACCTGCTGCATCGCCGCCATCCCCTGGGTCGGCCAGACGCTGCTCCTGCCCGTCTACGTCGTCATGCGCATGTATCCCATCCAGGCGCTGGCCCAGGTGGATCCCGCGCTCGCGGAGCGGCTGGCGGCCTTCGCGCCTCCCCCGGCGCCGCCGGCGCCCGCCATCGGCGTCGAACCCGTCGCGCCACCCGACGACGCGGCCCCGCCATCGGACGCGGACCTTGCCAATCCGCCGGATCCGCCCCGGGACTAGCCGCCCGTCATCACAATCGCACCGGCACCCGATATGTGGCCGAGTGTCCGGATACGGCGCGTGTTCAACGGTCGAGCCGCCTCGAAAAGCACGCCGGTCGGGCACCTTTTCAGATCTGTTCGGGAGTCGCTTTTCTAACCGCTTGATATTCAAAAATATTCAAAGAAATTGTGGATTCGCGTGAGGAAAACTTGTGGACAACCCCGGGAAGCGGACGCCGAATCGGGATTTCCCCGATTTGCTTAAATATGTGGCAGCCTATTATCTCACTACAAACAAACGACTTATATTTATACTGTAATCAGATTACAGGCCTATTTGGACGCCACAAAGATTTCCACAGATTTCTCCACAGCGCGCAGTTACAGCGGTGAGGAGAAAGACAACTTCGCATGGGATAAGGGGTTGCGAATAGCGGTCAGTTTGCACCCACTATTCAACGACGAAAAGCACATCTCCAGTTAGCACGGTTTCGCCTTCCTTGGGACCGATGCGGCTGATGGTCCCGGCACGCGGCGCGACGATGGCGTTCTCCATTTTCATCGCTTCCATGTACAGGACGGTGTCCCCTTCGGCGACCGTTTCCCCCGCGCTCTTCAGCACACGGACGATGAGTCCGGGCATGAACGCGCGCACCAGTCCCTCCTTCACCATCTTCACTTCCTGGCGCGTGGTGAGGAGCTTGCCGGCCATGATCTCCTGGACCGAGAAGAGGGTGTTGTCCACCTTGACCGCCGCCAGGTCGCCGCTTTCGTTGCGGATCGCCTCGATGTCGAACGGCACACCGTCCACCAGGATGGATTGAATACCCTGCTCCCGGCTCCAGGCCAGGATCCGGCTGCGATAGCGGTGATAGCCGATTTCAACATCCACCTCCGCCGCCGGGTCGGGGTAGATGTCGGCGAGAATCACGTTGAAGTTCTTGTTGTCGATGCACACGCGGTACTTCATGGCCGTGGCCTCCCCTCACAGATGGCGGCGGGTGATGAGCTCCACCCGGCCGGACATGCCCCAGACGTTGCCGCCGGGGGTGGTCCGCTGGAATGCGGCCGTCCGGAAGCGGCCCATCAACTCGTGGTTGAGCACGGCTACCAGCGCAGCCACCTCCTGGCGACGGCGGTCGTCGGCGCCCTGCGGCATGAAGTCCTTGAGCTTGAGGTCGCACTTCAGGGAGCCGGCGGTGAACGCCTCACTGCCCACGACGCGGCTCAGGAACGAGATGTTCGTCTGGACGCCCTTCAGCCGGATCGCCTCCAGGGCGAAGCGGGTCTTCGCCAGCGCCTCGGCGCGGGTGGCGGCGAAGCAGTCCACCTTCATGATCATGGGGTCGTAGTAGATGTCGATCCGCTTCCCCTTCTGGACGCTCGAAAGCACGCTGTAGCCGTAGCCGCCGGGGATGTAGTATTCGTGGACCATCCCGGCGGACGGTTGGAAATCGCGTCCGGGATCCTCGGCGTTGATCCGGCACTCGATGGCATGCAGTCGGGGCCGGTGAGCGTCGGCGGGCAGCGCCAGCGGCTCGCCCGCCGCGATGCGGAGCTGTTCCTTGATGATCTCCACACCGTAGACGATCTCGGTGAGCGCGTACTCCACCTGGAGCCGCGGGTTGATCTCCATGAAGTACCAGTGGCCTTTTTCGTCCACCATGAACTCCACCGCCCCGCAGCCGGTGAAGCCGACGCTGCGGATCAGCGACAGCGCCGCCGCGGCCATCTGGTTCCGGCTTTCGGCCGGGAGCCAGACCGACGGTGTTTCCGAGATCAGCTTCTGGAAGCGGCGCTGCACAACGCACTCGCGTTCGCCGAGCTGGACCGCGTTGCCGTGGTGGTCGGCCAGCACCGGAAACTCGATGTGCACCGCCCGGCGGATGTACCGTTCGAGGTAGAACGGCACGTTCAGTCCCTTGATCGCCTGCTCGCGGAGGAAAGTTCGGTAGCTCGCCAGCAGGTCCTCCTTCCGGTAGGCCTTATAGATATACCGGCCGCCGGTGCCGGTCACCGGCTTGAGCAGGACGGGGTAGCCCAGATCCTGCGCCTTCTGGACGAGGTCCGCCTCGTCCTGCACCGGCAGGCTGTGGTCCGGCACCGGGATTTTCAACTGGGCGGCCTTGCTTAGGAGGAGCAGCTTCTCGTGGCAGCTGGCCAGCACCTCCGGGGCCGGGCCGATGAACGTGATGCCCTTCTCGCGGCAGCCGTGGGCGAACTCCGGCGATTCCGACAGGAAGCCGTACCCGCAGTAAACGGCGTCGGCGCCGGCCGCCTCGGCCGCCTCCAGGATCCGCTGGATGGAACCGTAGGTACGGGAAGTCCGCGCCCCGGCCAGCGGCAGCGCCTGGTCGGCGTAGCGGACGTGCAGGGAATCGGCGTCGACGCTCGAGTAGACGGTGGCGCTCTCGAGACCCATCTCCCGGATGCAGCGCAGCGCGCTCAGCGCGATCTCACCCCGGTTGGCGACCAGGATCTTCTGCATGGCCTCCTCCCTCCTAGAGCGGGATGTTCCCGTGCTTGCGGTACGGACGGGCGACCCGCTTGCCCTGCATCGTCTCCATGGCGGAGATGAGCCGCACCCGGGTCAAGTGGGGCGGAATGATCTCGTCGATGAAGCCATACTCCGACGGCAGTTTGGGATTGGCGAACTTCTTCCGGTAGTCGTCGAGGAGCTGGGTGCGCTTGCGGGCGGAATCCTCGGCCTCGGCCAGCTCCCGGCGGAAGATGATGTTGATGGCGCCCTCCGGTCCCATGACCGCGATTTCGGCCGAGGGCCAGGCGTAGTTGAGGTCGGCGCCGATGTGTTTCGAGTTCATGACGATGTAGGCGCCGCCGTAAGCCTTGCGGGTAACCACGGTCACGCGCGGCACGGTGGCCTCGGAGAAGGCGTACATCAGCTTGGCGCCGTGCCGGATGATGCCGCCGAGTTCCTGGCTCTTGCCGGGGAGGAAACCGGGCACGTCGCACAACACCACCAGCGGGATGTTGAACGCGTCGCAGAAGCGGATGAACCGCGCCCCCTTCACCGAAGCGTTGATGTCCAGGGTGCCGGCGAAGAACTTGGGGTTATTGGCGACCACGCCCACCGTCCGCCCGTTGAGGCGGGCGAAACCCACCGAGATGTTGGGCGCGTAATGCTCGTGCACCTCGAAATACTGGCCGCGGTCCATCAGGCAGCGGACCACGTCCTTGACGTCGTACGCCTTGATGGGGTCGTATGGCACGATGTCGTACAGCTCGTCGCAGATGCGCTGGGGGTCGTCGCCGGGGTCCACCACCGGCGGCGGCTCGAGGTTGTTCGACGGGATGTAGCCGAGCAGGGTCTTGACCTTCTGCAGGGCCTCCTCCTCGTCATCAGCCATGAAGTGGGCCACCCCGCTCTCCGTGTTGTGGGTCTGGGCGGAGCCCAACTCGTCGAAGGTGACCTCCTCCTTTGTCACCGCCTTGATCACGTCGGGCCCGGTGATGAACATGTGGCTGGTGCCTTTGACCATAAACACCATGTCCATGATGCCCGGCGAGTAGACCGCGCCGCCGGCGCACGGCCCCATGATCACCGCGATTTGCGGGACGATGCCGGAGGTGTTCGTGTTGCGGTAGAAGATGTCGCCGTAACCGGCCAGGCTCATGACCCCTTCCTGGATGCGGGCGCCGCCGCTGTCGTTGAGGCCGATCACGGGGGCGCCGTTCTGGACCGCCAGGTCCATCACCTTGCAGATCTTCTCCGACTGCTTCTTACCCAGCGACCCGCCCAGCACGGTGAAATCCTGCGCGTAGACGTACACCAGCCGGCCGCCGATGGCGCCGTAGCCGGTGATGACGCCGTCACCCGGGTAAACCATCTTGTCCATGCCGAAGTCGTTGCACTTGTGCTGGACGAAGGTGTCGAGTTCGTGGAACGACCCCGGATCGAGCAGGATGTCCAGCCGTTCCCGGGCGGTGAACTTGCCCTTGGCGTGCTGGCTCTTGATCTTGTCGGGGCCGCCGCCCTGGCGGGCGACCTCGATCATATCCAGCAATTCGCGCGTTTTCTCACGCAGAGTGGTCATGGTCTGTCTCCTGTGCCGGGATGAGCGCGTCTATCTTAATCACGCCCCCCGGGGAATGCAACGCAAATCCCGGGCGAGCCGGGCTCCGGCCGGCCCGGTCGCAGGGGCCGGGCGGGCGGACGATCTGGGCCGCGGCGACGGGCCGCGCGGCTATATCGTGGCCAGCATGACGGCCTTGATGGTGTGCTTGCGGTTCTCCGCCTCGTCCCAGGCGCGGCTCTGGGGACCGTCGAGCACGTCGGCGGTGACCTCCTGCCCCTTCACCGCCGGCAGGCAGTGGAGGAACACGGTGTCGGGCCGCCCGGTGGCGGCCAGGGCCTTGGCGTTGACCTGGTAGGGGGTCAGCAGCTTGATCCGTTCCTTGGCCTTGCTCTCCTCGCCCATGGACGCCCACACGTCGGTGTAGATGATCTCGGCGCCTTTCACCGCATCCTTCATCTGGTCGGTGATGGCGATGGAGCCGCCCGACGCCTTGGCCCAGACCTGACACTCCTTGACCAGTTCCCTGGCGGGCCAGAGCGACTTCGGCGCGGCGATGACGTAGTGCAGACCCATCTTGGCGCAACCGATCATGAGCGAGTTGGCCATGTTGTTGCGGCCGTCGCCGGCGTACACGAACCGGATGCCCGCCAGGCGGCCGAAGGCCTCCTCCACGGTCATCAGGTCGGCCAGAACCTGGGTGGGATGATACAGGTCGGTCAGGCCGTTGTAGACCGGCACGCCGGACCAGCGGGCCAGCGCGTCCACGGTCTCCTGCTTGAAACCGCGGAACTGGATGGCGTCGAACATCCGGCCCAGCACCCGGGCGGTGTCCTCAATGCTCTCCTTGGCGCCGAGCTGGATGTCATCGACGGACAGAAACACCGGATAGCCGCCCTCCTCGCCGAAGGCGGTCTCAAAGGCGCAGCGGGTCCGGGTGGACCGCTTTTCGAAGATCAGCGCCAGCGTCTTGCCCAGAAAGCGCTGGTGGGCGACGCCCGCCCGCCGATCCTTCTTCACCTGATGGGAGATGTCCAGCAGGAAGCGGATTTCCTCGGGGGTTTCCTCCTTGAGACTCAGCAGCGAACGCCCTTTGAGGTTAAATGCCATGGGTGTATCTCCTTGAATCAAATTTTCTTATCGAGGCTAGAGACTCGAGACTCGAGGCTCGTACCTTCTATTCGATATCATCCTGCCAGAACTCCAGCATCGAACTTCCAATTCCAAGATTTTGACCCAAGACTTTCAACTCGAGCCTCTAGCCTCGAGCCTCTAGCCTCTATTCCCGGGTGAAGTGCGTGCCGGCGCGGCCGTGCAGCGCGTCGTAGGCCTTGTCGAGCGAGGCGATGATGGCCCGCTTGCCGCCGTTTTCGAGAAAGTCGATCACCGCCTCCACCTTCGGGCCCATGCTCCCCTTGTGGAAGTGGCCCTCGGCCAGGTACCGGCGCGCTTCCGCCACCGTCAGGCGGTCCAGAAAGCGCTGGTCCGGCTTGTTGAAGTTGAGGGCGACCTTGTCCACCTCGGTGAGGATGATCAGCTCGTCGGCGCCGATCTCGCGGGCGAGCACCGCCGAGGCGCGGTCCTTGTCCACGACGCCGTCGATCCCCTCGTACGTGCCATCGTCCTCGACGTAGACGGGCATACCGCCGCCGCCGCAGGCGATGACAATGTGCCCGGCTTCCACGAGCTGGCGGATGACGGAACTCTCCACCACCCGGCTCGGGTGGGGCGAGGGCACCACATGGCGCCAGCCCCGGCCGGCGTCCTCGACCATGTGCTTCCCCTCGGCCATCATCAGGCGCGCCTCCTCCTCGGTGTGGAACCGGCCCACCGGCTTGGTGGGGTGCTTCAGGCTGGGGTCCTCGCGGTCCACGACGACCTGGGTGACCACGGCCACCACCTCGCGGTGGATCTGCTCGCGGGTGAGGCGGTTCTGGAGCGACTGGGCGATCATGTAGCCCATCTCGCCCTGGGTGTCGGCCACGCAGACACCGAGCGGCAGGTCGTAGGCGAAGCCGCGCGAGCGGTCCACCCGGATCATCATGTTGCCCACCTGCGGGCCGTTGCCGTGGGTGATGACGATCTCATGGCCGTCCCGGATCAGGCCCATGATCCGGTCGATGGCCAGGCGCGTGTTGGCGAACTGCTCGTAGACCGTGCCCTCCTGGCCTTTCTGCAGGATGGCGTTGCCTCCGAAAGCGATGACGATGCGTTGCTTCTTCATGACAGGGGCTCCGTGCGCTGAATTGCGGCTGATGGCGGCCGGCGGGTGGCGGGGTCAGATCAGTTCGATCTCGTCCCCGCTCATGGCCCGCTCGCAGTACCGGCAGCGGAGTTTGAGCGGATTGTCCTCCACCACGGCGAACAGCGTGCCGACCTTCTCGTGGTTGGTGATGCATTTGGGGTTGTTGCACCGGACGATGACGGAAATTTCGCGCGGCAGGTGGGCCTTGGTCTTCTGGACCACCTGGTAGTCCCGGATGTTGCACAGGGTGGCTTCCGGTGAGAGTACGGCGATCTTGTTGATCTCCTTGGTGGTCAGGGTCCGGTTCTCGATCTTGATCAGGTCCTTGCGCCCCATCTTCTTGGAGTCGAGGAACATGCCGATGGACAGCGTGCTGCCGTCGGTGACGCCCAGCACCTGGATGGCCTTCATGGCCGTGCCCGGGCGCAGGTGGTCGATCACCGCTCCGTTGCGCAGCTTGGAGATCCGCATCTCCATGGAGACGGAGCTGTTCTTCTCGTCGGTCATAGTTGGACTCCTAGCACCAGCGACAGCAGCGCTTTGCGCACCGTGACGCCGTTCTTCGACTGCTGGAAATACTCGGCCTGGGGGTACGCGTCCAGCGCCGGGTCGATCTCGTTGACCCGCGGCAACGGGTGCAGGATCTTCAGGTCGGACTTGACGTGCTCCAGCAGCTTCTCATTGAGGATGTAAACGTTCTTGACCTTCTCGTAATCGAGGGGATCGGGAAAGCGCTCTTTCTGGATCCGGGTGACATAGAGGATGTCGAGTTCCCGGGACACCTCGTACAGGTTCTCGGTTTCGCTGTAGGTAATGCCGTGCTGGTCCAGCTCGGACAGGATATGGGCGGGCATCCGCAGCATCTCGGGGGCGACGAAGTACATCCGGCAGTCGAAATGACTCAGCGCCTCGGCCAGTGAATGCACCGTCCGGCCGTACTTCAGGTCGCCGAGGAAGCCGACATGGAGGCCGCGGAGCGTCTGCTTGTTCTTGAGGATGGTGTACAGGTCGAGGAAGGTCTGGGTAGGATGCTGGTTGGCTCCGTCGCCGCCGTTGATCACCGGGATCTCGGCACCCTCGGCGGCGGCCCGCGCCGACCCCTCGAGCGGGTGGCGGATCACCATCACATCGGCGTACCCCTCGATCATCTTGGCGGTGTCGCGCACCGATTCGCCCTTGGCCGCCGAGCTCACGGCCGCGTCGGTGAAGCCCATGACCGAGCCGCACAGGCCGATCATGGCGCTCTCGAAGCTCAGGCGGGTCCGGGTGCTGGGCTCGTAGAAGAGGGTGGCCAGGATCTTGCCCTGCAGGACGGGCGCCGACGCTGCTTCAAAGCGCCTCGCGTAGTCCAGGACGAAGAGGATCTCTTCCTCGCTGAAATCGCGGATGGAGATCACGTCTGCGCCTTGGAACTTGCGGAAGTACTTATCCTGATTGGCCGCCATGGTCACCCCCGGCTCTGGTTAAAGGTGGGATCATATCATAATCGCCCACCGATGGCACCCGATATTTCCGCGCGCGGCCGTTTCCTCAGCGGACGGCCCCGGCCGACAGCGGCCAGCGCCCGGGTTGGCGCTCCAGGTGGCGGAACCGCAGCCAGAACACCAGGCCCGTCGCCGCCATCTCCAGGATGAGCGCCGCCCACGCGCCCGGCAACCCCAGGCCGGCGGGAAGCGCCAACGCCCACGCCAGCGGCAGGGCCAGCAGCCACTGTCCGGCCATGTACACCAGCGTGGGAAAGCGGGTGTCGCCCAAGCCCTTGAGGCAGCCGTACAGGACAATGGTCAGCCCGTCGAAGAAGTGGAACACCACCATGAGCGAGACCATCGCCGCCGCCGGAGCCACCAGCGCCGCCTCCAGAGAGAAAGCGCGCACGATGGGCTCGCGGGCCAGCAGGTAAGTCAGCGACAGGGCCACCAGGACGCCGGTCGACAGCTGCAGCGCCAGCCGCGCCGATCGGCTCACCGCCGCCGGACGGCCCGCCCCGGCCGCCTGCCCCACCAGCGTGGTGGCGGCGATGGAGAGCCCCAGGTTGAACATGTACGACAACGCCATAACCCGCACCGGCACCTGGTTGATGGCGAGGGCGGTCACCCCGATCCACTCCACGATGGTGGAGAACGCGAACAGCCCCCCGATATCCAGCAGCACGTAGACGCCGTTGGGCAGCCCCACACGGAAGAACTCGCGCGCGAACGATCGGTCGGGGCGCTCCCCCGCCCCGTGCGGAGGGCGGAGCACCGCCGGCGGCCGCCACTTCAGGATCGCCGCGAACATCAGGAACGAGACCAGGTTGGATGCGGCGGTGGCCAGGGCGGCCCCCTCGATCCCCATGGCCGGAAAGCCGCCATGGCCGAAGATGAGCAGGTAGTTCAGGCCGATGTTCATCGCGTTGGCAAGCACGGTGAGGGCCATGGGCGTCCGAACGTGGCCCAGGCCGTTTAGAACGTTCGCCCAGCCGACGACAACGAACAGGAACGGCGCCCCCAGGGCCCGGCGCGACACATAGAGAAACGCCTGACGGCGGATTTCCGGCTCGATGCCGAGCAACACCATCAGCCCGTCCGAGGCCCACGACAAGGCGGCTGCCCCCAGCCCGGCGGCCAGCCCCAGCCAGAGCGCCAGCCGGACCAGCCGGCGGCAGTCCGCGCCGCGGCCCGCGCCGAAGAACTGGGCGGCGAACGCGTTGCCGATGCTGATGAGCCCGATGGGAAACCCGTAGATGAGGAACACCAGCAGCAGGCCGTAGCCCACCGCCGCCAGTTCGGTGGTGCCGAGCGACCCCACCATGAGCGTGTCCGCCAGAGCCAGCAGGTTGTTGCTGATGTTCGCCAGGATCACCGGCGCCGCCAGGGCCAGCACGTGCCGGTACTCTCGCCAGGGGATCCGGTGCCAGGGAGCCTGCGGTGGCATGGCGTGATGGGAGCGGAACGCTCAGGACCGCAGCCGGGCCCGGAGCTCCGCGTCGAACCAGAGCCGCCGCCTCAGGGCAAGGATCCGGCGGACGAAATAGACGATGTCGCGGATGAGCCGCACCTTGCTGTCACGGACCTGGTCGTCGCGCCAGCAGACCGGGATTTCCCGTACCCGGCGCCCCCCCCGGCCGGCCAGCAGCAGGAGCTCGGAATCGAAAAACCAGTGCGAATCGCGGGTCAGCGGCAGGAAGCGGTCCCGGACGGAGCGGCTCACCGCCTTGAACCCGCACTGGGCGTCACGGAACGGCGCCCGGAAGAACAGCCACAGGCACAGATTGTACCCGCGGGAGGAAACCTCACGGCTCAGCGACCGGTCGGTCACCCGGGCGCCGGGGATCAGCCGGCTGCCGATGGCCGCGTCGGCGCCATCGCGTACCGCCCCCAGCAGCTCGGGCAGGTGGCGCAGCTCGGTGGCCAGGTCGGCATCCATATACGCATAGATGTCGGACTCATGCTCGGTCCAGCACTGCCGGAGCGCGCGGCCGCGCCCCTTCTCGGCCACACGGACATAATCCACGCCCACGAGCCGTTCGGCCAGCTCCCGGCCGATGGTCCCGGTGGCGTCGGTGGACGCGTTGTCGGCGATGAGCAGGCGCCAGTCGTAGCCCTCCAGGCGGGTTTCACAGAACTCCCGGAGGGTGGTCACGTTCGCCTCGAGGATCTCGGCTTCGTTGTGGCACGGCAGCGTGATGAGCACTCGGGGCACGGACATGACGTTGGACCTCTACCCGGCCGGAGCCGGACTGCTGACGCCGGGCGCGCCGGCCTCAGCAGCGGCTGATGTAAGTGCCGCTGTCGGTGTTGACCTTGATGATGTCGCCCTCCTCGACGAAAGGAGGCACCTGGACCACCAGGCCGGTCTCCAGCTTGGCGTGCTTGGTCACGTTGGATACGGTGGCGTTCTTCACCGCCGGGTCCGTTTCGACCACCAGCAATTCCACCGCGGCGGGCAGTTCGACACCCACCGGCTTGCCGTCGTAGAAATCCACCGTGATGACGGTCTCGGGCTTGAGGTAGTTCACCGCGTCGCCGAGCGCCTCGGGACCGAGGCTGACCTGCTCAAACGTCTCGGTGTTCATGAAGTAGAAGTGGTCGCTGTCGGCATAGAGATAGGACATCTGGTGGGTGTCGAGAAATGCCTTTTCCACCCGGTCGGTGGAGCGGAAGCGGTAGTCCTTCTGGGTGCCGGTCTTGAGGTTGCGCAGCTTCGTCTGCACGAAGCCTCGCAGGTTGCCTGGCGTAGCATGGTGGTAGGTGAGCACCTGGAATAGCTCGCCATCCATTTTAATGATGACGCCTTTGCGGATATCGGTCGCGTTGATCATGATCGGGGAAAACCTCCCTCTGGGAATCGGAGCGGGCCTTGGGGCGCGCCCGTATGCAATCCCGGGCCGCAGCGCCGCGGCGGCGGCCCGGGCGCGTTCACGGAACAATGGCCTCCTGGCCGTGCAGGTAGGGCCGCAGCGCCCTCGGGATGGTGACCGAGCCGTCGCGCTGCTGGCCGTTTTCCAGCAGCGCCACCCACGTGCGGCCGATGGCCAGGCCCGAGCCGTTCAGGGTGTGCAGGAAGCGCACCTTGCCCCCGTCCGCCGGCCGGTAGCGCAGGTTGGCCCGGCGCGCCTGGAAATCCTTGAAGTTGCTGCAGGAGGAGATCTCCACATACTTCCCGGCGCTGGGGAGCCACACCTCAAGGTCGTACGTCTTGGCCGAGGAGAATCCCATGTCGCCGGTGCAGAGCGCCACCACGCGGTACGGCAGCTCCAGGCGCTGGAGGATCCGCTCGGCATCGGCGGTGAGGCCCTCGAGCTCGGCCATGGAGTCCTCGGGGCGGCAGAACTTGACCAGCTCCACCTTGTGGAACTGGTGCTGCCGGATGAGCCCCCGCGTCTCCTTCCCGTGCGCGCCGGCCTCGGAGCGGAAGCACGGGGTGAAGGCCACGTGGCGGATGGGCAGGTCGGCCTCGGGCAGGATCTCCTCTCGGTACAGGTTGGTGACGGGAACCTCGGCCGTGGGAATCAGGTAGAACGGCCACCCCTGCAGGTGAAACAGGTCCTCCTCGAACTTGGGCAGGTTGCCCGTGCCCACGAGCGCGTCGGCGTTGACGATGTACGGCGGCAGGATCTCCTGGTAGCCGTGCTCCCGAATGTGCACATCGAGCATGAACGCGGCCAGCGCGCGCTCCAGCGCAGCGCCGACGCCGCGGTAGACGGCGAACCGGGCGCCGGTTATTTTGCCGGCCCGGTCCATGTCCAGGATGTTCAGGGCGCGCCCCAGATCCACGTGGTCCCGCACCGGGAAGTCGAACGCCCGCGGCTGCCCCCACCGGCGGACCTCCACGTTCTCCTCGGCGGAGGCGCCCACCGGCACCGAGTCGTCGGGCAGGTTGGGCACGTTGAGGAGGAAGCCGTCGAGGTTCCGCTCCGTCTCGGCCAGATCGGCCTCGAGCCCCTTGATCTCCTCGCCCACCGCCTTCATGCGCGCCATCTCGGCCGCGACATCCCGGCCCTCTTTTTTGAGCCGAGGGATCTCGCCCGAGACCTTGTTGCGCAGCGCCCGCAGCTCCTCGACGCGGACGAGAATCTCGCGACGCCGCCCCTCCAGTCCGGCGAAGGCGCCGAAATCCGGCGTCGCGCCGCGTTGGGCGATTTTCGCTTTGACAAGCTCGAGATTTTCCCTGACGAACTTCGAGTCCAGCATCCGAAAACTCCACCGGCGAAGAAAAGAGGTATTTTAAAAAAAAGCAGTCCAAATTACAATATGATCCTGACTTGACCTTACCCCGACCGCGAGGCGAACATTTTTCATGGGTGGTGACCGGCAGCCGAAGAAACCCCCGCAGCTCCTGTATGCCGCAATGACCGACACCGGCCGGGAGCGCCAGAACAACGAAGACGGTGTGGTGGCCTGTGATCTCGCCACCGCCACCGGCCATCGGCAGGCTGTGTCCGCGTTCTTCGCGGTGTCCGACGGCATGGGCGGCCACAATGCCGGCGAGATCGCGGCCATGACCGCCATCCAGAGCGTGGCCGCCTCCCTCACCCGCGGCTACTTCCTGCCTGTCCTGCGCACCGACATCTACCAGCTCCCTGAACGCGTCTACAACTACCACTTTCGCCGCGCCAAGCGCCGCCCGGCCCGCCCCGCCGCCCGGCGGGTGCTGACCGCCGCCATGGAACGGGCCAACACCGCGATCATCGACTTGTCGCGCAAGAATCCCGCTTTCTTCGGCATGGGCGCCACTCTGACGGCGGCGGTGCTGGACGACCGCCGGCTCACGGTGGCCAGTGTCGGTGATAGCCGCTGCTACGTGTACGCCGACAAGCGGCTGCAACAGGTGACGAAGGACCACACCATCGTCAATCAGATGGTGGAGCTGGGCCGGATCTCTCCCGAGGACGCCGTCCACCACCCCGGCCGCAACTTTCTCTACAAGAGCCTCGGCTCCTCCGAACAGCTCGAGTTCGACCTGTTCGACCTGGAGCTGGCCCCGCCGGCGTGGATCCTCATCTGCTCCGACGGGCTGACCAGCATGGTACCCGACGCGGAAATCGCCCGGGTGGTCGCCGACTGCCGCCAGCCGCACAACGGCGCCGCGGAACTGATCCGGCGGGCCAACCGGGCGGGCGGCAAGGACAACATCTCCGTGGTATTGGCTAAGCTGACATGATGCACGGCTGGCCGCACGACCCGACCTTCGACTCCCCCGCGCCGCCGCGGGCGCGCCGGTCCTGCCCGCGCCGCCGGCTGGCCGACAGCCGCGGCCGCAAGACCCTGCTCCAGCCGGGCCACGTCTTCTTCAACCGGTACGAGATTATCCGCCGGGTGGGCGGCGGCGGCATGGGCAACGTCTACCAGGCGCGCGACGTCCGGCTCTCCAACCGCTCGTGCGCCATCAAGGAGATGATCGACCTCTACAGCGAACCCGAGGAGCACGAGCGGACCCTGAACGAATTCAAGCGCGAGGCCGCGCTGCTGGCCACGCTGCAGCACCCCGGCATCCCGAAGGTGTATGACTACTTCATGGAGGACGACCGGTACTATCTGGTCATGGAGTATGTCGACGGGATGGACCTGAACAAATACCTCAAGGAGTACGGCGAAAAACTGCCCGAGGCCAAGGTCATCGGCATCGGCATCCAGATCTGCGACGTCCTCCACAACCTGCACACCCACAAGCCGCCGGTGATCTACCGCGACCTGAAGCCCAGCAACATCATGGTGACCGCCGGCGACCGGCTGGTGCTTGTCGACTTCGGCATCGCCCGCTTCCTCACCGCCAACCTCACCGACATCACCACCATCGGCACCATGGGCTTCGTGCCGCCGGAGGTGTACGAGGAATCCATCGAGCCGGCCTCGGACATCTACTCGCTGGGCGCCACCCTGTTCTATTTCATGACCGGCGTCTCGCCGCAGACCAAGCCCATCCTGATCTTCGACTTCACCAAAAACCCGCGGCCGCGGGAGTACAATCCCGACATCAGCCCCGAGATGGAGGCGGCCATCATCCGGAGCGTGAGCTACGACGCGCGGAACCGCTTCTCCTCCGCCTACGCCATGAAGCGGGAGCTGGAGTCGATCCTGCAGACCCGCCACGCCGACGCCGATGACAAGGACCTGCTGACGCTGCTCGCGGAGAAGAAGCGTCGCTCCGAGCGCAAGACCAAGGTGGTCCCGATCATCGACGAGACGAAGGCGGAGGTCTCCAGCGACCTGGAGTCGCTGCGCAAGGAGTTCGAGGAGGAGTTTAAGGACTTCCTCCCCATCTCCGATGACGTCATCCGAACCGCCTCGGCCGCCAGCATCGATATTTACTGCGTGAAGTGCTTCGCCTCGCTGTCCGAAAACGACCTGGTCTGCCACAAGTGCGGCACCGAGCAGCCCCACTCCCCCTTCATCAAGGTGCCCAAGGCGCTCCTGAAGCTCGAGCAGCAACACCAGGTGTTCAACGTCATCAAGGACATCACCATCATCGGCCGGCGCGACCCCGAGCGGCGCTGCTACCCGGAGATCGACCTCACCCCGTTCGACTCGGGCAAGCACATCTCCCGCCTCCACGCCCGAATCCTCAAGCTCAATGGCGAGTATTACATCGAGGACCTGAAGAGCAAGAACAAGGTGGTCATCAACAACCGCTACCTGCTCCAGTCGGGCATCACCCACAAGCTCAACTCCGGCGACACCGTCAAGATCGGCCGGCTGGTGTTCCGCTTCGAGAAGCAGTAGGCCCCGCCGGTTGCATTTCCCCCGCGCTCTGGTACAATGGCCCCTCGCGCGAGGAGCCATGGCGCAACCGATCCATCACGTGCTGCTGTTCGACATTGACGGGACGCTGATCACCACCGGCGGCGCCGGCCGTCGCGCCATGGAGGCCGCCTTCCGCGACGTCCACGGCGTCGCCGACGCCATGGCCGAGGTGGTCCTTTCGGGCAAGATCGACCCCATGATCTACGACGAGGTGTGCCGCCGCTTCCGCCTGGCGCCCGCCATGGACCGCTTCCGTGAGGCGTACCTCGAACACCTGGCCGAGGAACTCCCCCGTTTTCGCGACCGCGGCGCCGTGATGCCCGGCGTGGCCGAGCTGCTGCGCCACCTCGACGGCGCACCGGGCGTGCTGCTGGGGCTGCTCACGGGGAACTGGCGCGAGGGCGCGTATGCGAAACTCCGGTTCTATGGGATCGACCGCCACTTTCCCTTCGGCGCCTTCGGCGGCGACGCCACCGACCGGAACGCGCTGCCGGCGGTGGCCCGCCGGCGCGCGGCGGAGCTGGCCGGGCCGGCTGTGACGGCGGCCACCCGCTTCACCGTGATCGGCGACACCCCGCGGGACATCGAGTGCGCCCTCGGCTCCCACTGCCTGGCGGTGGCCGTGGCCACCGGCGATTACCCCGTCGAGGAGTTGGCCCCCTACCGACCCCAACTCCTGCTCCCTGACCTGGCCGACCCCGCCGCCTTCTGCCGCCCCCTGGACCTCCCCTGCCCGGCGTGACCCGCACGCCGCATTCGACGAATGCGGCCCGCTGCAGCACCACGATCATCCGGTCCCTCAACTACCTTGCGCTGCTGCAGTGCGCGAGTTCGACTTCGGCAGGATCAGCCGATCAGACTGACCAGCTGCCGCGCATCATCAGGAATGTGCTGAGAAAAAAGCATTTGACATCCAATTACAATTACAATAGTTTTTTGAAAGATATCCGAATCTGGGTATTTATCATGCGGCGATTGTTTGCATTTAACATCCCGTTCACAACCCACATCTTAATTATTTAGGGAGGCAACATGAAACACGCGATACGTCTGTTGGCGGTGCTTGAAGCGTTCCTGCTCCTGGCCGGCCTGGCGCCGGTGCTGGCGGGCGACTCGGCCCGCGGCGGCGCGGGGACGGGGCTCCAGATCGTGGGCGGGCCGACCGACCACAACTTTCTCTACGACAGCACCTACAATCCGCCTGAGCGGCGGC
>JAAYUB010000106.1 GCA_012517875.1 Acidobacteriota bacterium
CCGCGACAACCACCGAGGCGGCGGCGATCTGTTCCCGCACACTCAGCAGGCGGTGAATGCCCGCCACACCCACGTCGGCCACCAGCTCCACGCGGTTGCCCATGATCTGGGCGGTGACCATGGCTTCCTCGGCCACCGGCAGGTCGGCGGTGCCGGCGGTGATGATCAGAATGGTGCCGCGCCCGCGGTCGGTGGCGTCGGTGCAGCGGGTGACGCAGCGGGCCCGGGCGTGGTGGGTCAAGCGGTCGAAACGGGCGCTCAGCGCCTCGAACATCTCGAGAGTGGCGTGGGTGATCAGCAGATTGGCGGTCCGGTCGATGATCCGCTCGGCGATGGCCGTCACCTCGGCCACGGTTTTGCCGCGGCCGAAGATGACCTCCGGAAATCCGTGGCGGAGGGCGCGGTGGTGGTCCACCCGGGCGAAGCCGAGATCCTCGAACGGCAGGTGCCGCAGGCGTTCCAAGGCGCCCTCCACGGGGATCTCACCCTGCTGGAGCGATTCGAGCAGCCGCCGCAGTTCCTGTTCGTTCAAACAGCCTCCCGCCTTCAGGGAATCCGAAGGCCCCAACTTAACAGAAATCAGGTCAGCGGGCAAGGGCGATCATTGTAACTGTCGCAATACCAATAGATTGTCCGGCGCTCTCCCGGTAGATAAAAATAATGGGATGTTCCGCTAAACTTTTTGGCCGCGACGTCATCTAACTGTATAGCCGGTCTTTCAAAGCCAAAAAACAAGTCAAGGTTTATCAACCCTTAAACCCACCTTTAAAGACCCATCCAACCAAAAATCCCCAAATTTTGAAAGACCGGCGCCTTCCTTCTACTCGCCATAAGCCGGCTCCCCGGTAATCTGCTGCCCGATGATGAGGGTGTGGATGTCGTGAGTGCCTTCATAGGTGCGCACCGATTCCAGGTTCAGCATGTGCCGGATGACCGGATGGTCATCGACGATTCCCGCGGCTCCCAGGATGTCCCGGGCCAGACGGGCGCACTGCAGGGCCATGTCCACGTTGTTCCGCTTGATCATCGAAACGTGGTGGAATTTCAGCTCTCCGGCGTCCTTGAGCCGCGCGGCGTGGAGGGTGAGGAACTGGGCCTTGGTGATCTCGGTGATCATCCAGGCCAGTTTCTCCTGGACAAGCTGGTGGGCGGCGATGGGCCGCCCGCCGAACTGGACCCGTTCCTTGGCATATTCCAGCGCGGTGTGGTAGCACTCCATGGCGGCGCCGATCACTCCCCAGGCGATGCCGTAGCGGGCCTGGGTGAGGCACATCAGGGCGGTCTTCAGGCCCCGGGCGCCCGGCAGGCGATTGGCCGCCGGAATCCGGCAGTCTTCGAAGAACAGCGTGGCGGTGTCCGACGCCCGCAGCGAAAACTTACCCTTGATCTCCTGGGTGGCGAAACCCGGCGTGCCGCGCTCCACCAGGAAACCGTTCACCTCGCCGTCGAGCTTGGCGAAGACCACGGCCACGTCGGCCAGATCGCCGTTGGTGATCCACATCTTGGAACCGTTCAACACGAACCCGTCGGCGGTCGCTTCGGCCCGGGTGGTCATGCCGCCGGGATTGGAACCGAAATCGGGCTCAGTCAGGCCGAAGCAGCCGACGACTTCACCGGCGCCCAACCGGGGCAGCCAGTGAGCCTTCTGCTCCTCCGAGCCGAAGGCATGGATGGGGTACATGACCAGCGCCCCCTGCACCGAGGCGAACGAGCGGATGCCGCTGTCGCCCCGCTCCAGTTCCTGCATGATCAGCCCGTACGCCGCGCCGGCCAGGCCGGGCAGGCCGTAGCCGTCGAGGTTCGCGCCCAGGAGCCCCAGCTCCGCCATCGGCCGGATGAGGGTGACGGGAAAATGACCCTCTCGGTGGTGGGTTTCGATGACGGGCTTGATCTGTTCATCGGTGAAGCGGCGGACCGTGTCGCGCACCATCCGCTCCTCATCGCTCAACAGCGCATCGAATCTGAAAAAGTCGACGCCGGGAAACGGTTTCATGCGGTACAACTCCTGGGTGGATTATGGCCGGGGACCGGCCGCATCAGGCGGCGGGGCCGCGTCCGTCCCGGCTGGGGGACCGGACGGAACCCGGGAGAGCAGGCCGGGCAGAAGCTGGACGAGACCGGTCAACGCCGAACGGGGCAGTAAAAAGCCGGCGGACAAGCCGCTGTCCGACAGGCAGGTCTGGCCGAGGAACGGGACGCCGGATGCGGGCGCACCGCGCCCGAACGAGCCGGACAGGTCGGCCCGTCCGTACAGCATCTGAATGCGGCGAACGCCGGCTGGGGGGTCCTGAAGAACGGACGGGTTGAACGTTGCGCCGGACCGGCTGGCGGTCAGGATCTGCCGCAGCGCTTCCGGGCGGTCGCTGACAAAGACCGCCGGCCCCGTCTGGAGCAGGTACGTGAGTGACGGCTTCTCGGCTTGCGGGTTCAGGTTCAGGATGTAGAACGGCTCGCCACCCGAGGCGGGCGGGGTGACACCCATCGGCAGGCGCGGGGCGACCCGCTCCAGCACCACCGTTAGCATGGCGGGATCCTCGGGAACGCAGAAGCCCACCAGTCGGGGGGAGTCATCCGGGGCGCCGGGCAGGACGGCCAGACCCCACTCGGCGCCCAAGAGGGGCAGGAGCCGGTCGGAGAACGACAGGCCCAGGCGGGCCTGGGCGGCCAGCTCCAATCCGAGGAACACCGTCTCGCCGGACGTTCCCAGAGTGTCCCGGGCATGCGCACGCAGGAGCCGCAGCAGGTGTGACGCGTCCAGGATGGAGTCCATCGCCATCAGGGTGTCGGCCGGGAGGAGGCGCCACGCCACCGGCTGCCGGTCGCGCATCCCGCCCAGGTAGTCCTGGACCAGCCCCGGTTCGCGGTCGATCGCCAGGTCCATCGCTAGGCCCACCCGCTCGGCGTCGCCGCTGAGGGTCAAGGTGAGGTCGCGCAGGCTGTCCAGTCCAAGGCCGGTCAGAAATGCCGTCATCTGCGCGGGTGTTATCCGGCTGAACAGGTTGCGGAACGCCGAGATCGGAGCACCACCCGCGTCCGGAGCCTCGGCCGGTTGTCGCAGTTCCTGGACGATCCGCTCGGCGGCGGCCCGCATGGTGTCATCGGAGAGCAGTCCCATGGACGCCAAATTCAGCCGCAGGCGCAGGAAGGATTCGGCCGGGAAGCCGGGCAGAGCGGGGCCGGTTGACTCTGCGGCGACCACCTGGCTGCGGGGTCTGGTGATCAGCCCGGCAACGTCGAAGCCGCGGCCGAACGCGACGGTCTGTGCGCCGAACACCAGGCAGCCAGCCGATTCGGGGGCGGAGTAAACCGAGTATGGGCCGATGGTCCGGCTGGAGACCACGGTCTCCGCCGGTGGCAGGAGCTGCCGGACGAATCGCTGATACAGATCCACCGTGCCGAATCCCACCACCAGGAGGCCACGGGTGGATTCCGCCGGTGCGCCCGCCGAACGGTGGGCCGCGACCAGCGCGGACATCGACCGCCAGTCATCGGGACCGGTTGCCGGCCATTCGGCAGGCGCCCACGGGAGCCGGAGCTCCGGCCACAGCCGTTGGATCAGGACGGCGGGATCAGGGGCCGGACCGGATACAGCCAGCGGCGCCATGGCCTCGTCCAGGCGCTGGATCTCCAGAACCAGCTGGCAGTCCGGTGGCACCCACGCCGACAGATCCGGGCCGGTTCCCGCAACGGTGGTGGCCGACGCGACCAGCAGGATCAGCAGGGCCAGTGCGTGTTTCATGATGATTCCTCCGGGAAGCGACCCGCCAGCCCGGCGTTGAGCGAGCCGGTGCGGTACCCCTCCAAGTCCAGAGTGATGTATGTGTATCCAAGCGCGCGGAGGCAGGCGATGACCGCGGTTCGCCGGGCTTGTTCCAGCAGGAGAGGCAACTCGTCGGACGGCACCTCGATGCGACACGTGTCACCATGATGGCGCAGCCGGCAGTTGGAAAAACCCTGAGCGAACAGGAACGTCTCGCCGTGGCCGATCCGTTCCAGTAGGTCGGCCGTGATGGGTGTGCCGTACGGAATCCGGGACGCCAGACAGGCCAGGGCCGGCCGCTCCGCGGTGGGCAGGCCCGCCATGCGGGACAGACGGCGGATGGCGCCCTTGCCCAAACCGGCTTCGACCAGGGGGTGCCGGACGCCCAGCTCGGCGGTGGCCCGTCGCCCGGGGCGCCAGTCGGCGACATCATCCGCGTTTTCGCCGTCGGCCACGACGGCCAGACCGAGATCCCGGGCCAGCAGTTGCAGACGTCCCATCAGTTCGAGCTTGCAGTGGTAGCAGCGGTCGGCCGGGTTGGTGCGGAACGCGTCCAACTCGAGCGGGTCAAAGACCAGCGTTTCATGGCGGATGACGATGCGGCGGGCGGTCTCGACTGCGGCGGCCGACTCACCGGGCGGATTCAGGGGGCTCAGCACAGTGGCCGCCACGGCCCGCGCACCCAGCACCCGGCGGGCCGCCCAGGCCAGGTAGGTGCTGTCCACGCCGCCGCTGAAAGCAACGAGCGCGGATCCCATCGACGCCAGGATCGCGTCCAGCTGCGTTTCCTGCTGCCTGAGGGTGCCATCGTCAAGCCCAGCGGGTTCGGTGTTCGAGTTCGCCATCTTTTTCTTTGGGCGGCTGTGCAAATTAGGATATCATCTTACCACGGAATTGGATGGAGCTCCCCGGAGCCGGTTTCAAACTGCCCCGACGGCGAAGGAGGTACAACCGCCATGAGCAGCAAACACGAACACATGGATAACGGCGAACTGTATCTGTCCCACGTGGCCATCAAGAAGCGCTTCGGCGTGTCCAAAAAGCAGCTCAACGAATGGGCCAAGGAAGGCAAAATCCGTGAAGTCACCCGCGAGGTGGCGCGGATGCCGCACACGCTGATGAACGACCCGCAGCTGGAGCTTCATTTCTTCCACGCCGGCGACGTCGAGAAGATACGGCAGACCAAGTGATCCGGCCGATAGCCGCGACCCGGACCAAGTGGCCGCGCCGTGCGCCGACTGCACCGCCGACTTGCCGCCCCGGGAATCCGTGATGACCACCCCTGAAAACATCTCCGCCATGCCCCCGCCGGAACGGCGGGTTTACTGCAACCGCACGCTGAACCTGCTCAGCATCCGGGCCGTGGGATACGACATGGATTACACCCTGGTGCACTACCAGGTCGAGGCATGGGAGCAGCGGGCGTTTCTGACGCTCAGGGACAAGCTGGCGGGTCTCGGCTGGCCGGTCGGCGACGTGCGGTTCGACCCGGAACAGGTCATCCGCGGCCTCCTGATCGACACGAAACTGGGCAACCTGATCAAGGCCAACCGGTTCGGCTACGTCACCCGCGCCTGCCACGGAACCCGGCCGATGCCGTTCGACGCCCAGCGCGAAGTGTACGGCCGGACGGAGGTCGAGCTGTCGGACCGCCGCTTCGTGTTTCTGAACACGCTGTTCTCGTTGTCCGAGGCGTCCATGTACGCCCAGCTGGTGGACCGCCTCGACCGAGGGTTGCTGCCGGGTGCGATCGGTTACGCCGACTTGTACTGGGAGGTCAAACGGCGACTGGACGAGGCGCACATGGAGGGGGAGCTGAAAGCCGAGATCCTGAGCTGTCCGGAGCAGTTTGTGGAGACGGATCCGGAACTGGTCCTGACCCTGCTGGACCAGCTCAAGGCGGGCAAA
>JAAYUB010000107.1 GCA_012517875.1 Acidobacteriota bacterium
CTCCAACCGCCTGCCGCCACACGAAAGGCATGTCATCTTGAACTGCTCATGGCAGGAATCGCTTCTGAAAAGGATGCTGCCGTGTGATGAGTCAAACAGCCATTGAATGGATCAGCCTGGGTATTGCAGGAGAGGAACTCCTTGCGATCCGGAGTCTTGCCCCGGGGAGTCGGTTGGGTTCAGGTGTACACAGCCACATTGGACTCAAACCACCTGTCGCTCACTAACCGCAACCGAACATATCTATATCTCTCGATACAGTAAAAACTTTAGCTTCAATGAATTACAAAAAACATTGCGTGTGTATTTGTGGTTGACAATCGCCCGGTGTTGTGGAATGTTGCCCGGGATTGCGATTGATTCCACAATTTGGGGAGTTGTCACCATGAGACGAATGGGGGGCGTTGTCTATTTTGCAATCTGGATCAGCTTGTTCGGCTGCACCCTGCTGGGAACGCAAGTCCATTACCCACTGCCGGCGGTTTCGGGATCATCGGCCGACGGCGTGCTGCGGCTGATCAATGCCAGCGATACACCGCAGGATGCGACCATCTGCTTTTTCCTCCATGGACAACTGTACACGGATCAACCGACCACGTTGACCGTCCCGCCCCACGGGGTTGTGGTGCAATCCATCGGCGCGCTTGCCGTGGCGTTATCCGATCCGCCGGCCGGCCGCCCCGGCTATCTCGTGGTGACCACGCCCATCGACTCGGTTCACGCCGAAGTGCTCCTTGCAAGTCTGCCGAACGCTCCCGCGACGAGCAAAGCCCGCCCGGATTCCTTCTTCAACAAAGCGATCAATCCGCCCGGCCCCATCGCGCTCTACCCCCTGTACCCGACTGCACCCCAGACCGCCTGGACCACGTTCTTTCAGGGACCGGCAGCGGTGACCGGCACCTGGCTCCTCCTGGGCAATCCATCAGCCACTCCAGCTAAGGTCGGGTTGCGCGTCGACTCCCCCGATGCTACTGTGCCCATCGCCGCAGCTCTCACCCTCGCCGGTCATGAAGTCCGGTGGGTGGCCGCGGAGAGTGAATTGTTCGCCGGATCCGGTCTGCCAGACACCGGTGTGCTTCGCCTCACCGCGGACCGGAGTGTCCTGGCCGTGGCGTGGTATCCCGAGGCCAACGGCCTCATGGCGGTTCCGACGTCCACAATGGGGATCGACAGCGACGGCCGGCTGGTGCCGGAATACGATGCCTTCCCCCGCTTCGGAACCGCCGATACGCTGTGGCTGGCCAATCCGGGCCCGGCATCGGTCAGCCTGACCGTGGATCTGGTCACCACCGCCGGCACCCGGCTGGGTCAAGGCACCATCGACGTGCCGGCCAACGGGTTTGTTCGCCGAAGCTGCGAGGAGTTGTTCGACGGGATCAGTTTCCTGCTCTATCAAACCCATGCCGTTCTCCGTACCGATGCTCCGACCTTGCTCCTGGCGGCAACCGTGATCTGCGGCGCGCAGCAATCGGCGGCCCCGATACCCGCCGCCATGGGACCGGCGATGACCCATCCCACCTGGCACGTGGTCAAGGACGCGACGTTTTTTCCTCTGACGGTGCACAACCCGGGTGCCGGTCCCGCCACGGTGATGGTGACCCAGTACAACAGCTCCGGACAGGTCGTCCGCCAACCGGTCTATTCGGTGGCGCCGGACGCCAACCGGGTCATCTGGCTCTCGACTCCGTTGGAGTCGTTCTGGGACTGGTACTGGAACCGGCCCAGCCTGGTCACGGTGACCGCGGACGGACCGATTGCCGCCTGGACCTGGCACACGGCGGTCACGGTCGTCGGCGGCGTGCCCGGCTGGGGTCTGGCGCCTGTACCTGAGGATCATCCCATACCAGTGCTCACCGCGCTGGAACCGGCCGCAGTGGTGGCCGGCAGCGCCGATCTCGCCGTCACGCTGCACGGATCCGGTTTCATCTCCGATAGCATTGTGTTTGCCGACGGCTCGCCGTTGAGCGTGACCGGCCAAACGGACACGCAGCTCACGGTCATCGTTCCGGCGGCGGATTTGATCCAGACAGGCGCCGTGAACATGTGGGTGGAGAATCCACCGCCGGGCGGCGGCACTTCCGCCACGCTGGCTCTGGCGGTGGTGCCGGGTGTGCCGGCCATCACCGCGCTCAACCCGGCGCAGGTACCGGCCGGCAGCACCGGCGTCACCCTCCGCGTCGACGGCGGCCCGTTGCATGCCGACTCGGTCATCACCCTGGATGGGGCGCTTCTGAGCACGACGTACCATGCCGGCAGTCCGGCGTTCCTGACGGCGGCGCTGCCCGACGGGTCGCTCACGCTGCCCGGCCCCCGGGGTGTGACCGTGATCAATCCGGGCCTGGGCGGCGGGGAATCCGCTCCGGCTGTTCTGACCGTGACCGCCGGCATTCCGTCTCTCGTCGCGCTGGACCCGGCCGAGATTCCCGCTGGCAGTGTGGGTGTCGTTTTACGCGCCGATGGCGGGCCGTTGTATCCCGACTCGGTGATCCGGGCCAACGGCGCGGACCTGGCCACCACGTTCCATCCCGGCAGCCCGGCGTACCTGACCGCCGTGCTGCCCGATGCGCTGACGGCGGCCACCGGTGTCCTGTCCATCACTGCCGTCAATGTCGGACCCGGCGGCGGGGAATCGGCGCCCCTCGAGTGTCTGGTGACCGCCGGCATGCCGGCCATTACCGCGCTCGATCCGGCCGCGGTCCCGGCCGGCTCCCCCGGCGTGACCCTGCGGGTCGACGGCGGGCCGTTCCACGCCGACTCCGTCGTGATGCTCGATGGTGCGGTCCTCCCGACCGAATATCACCCCGGTGATCCCGTCTGGCTCACCGCGGCGGTGCCCGCGGCGGCCACCGCGCTGCCGGGTCTGCGGGCCGTCACCGTGGTCAATCCCGGCCTCGGCGGCGGCGAGTCGGCCCCGGCAACGTTCACCGTGCTGGCCGGCGTGCCGGTCCTGACCGCGCTGGACCCGGCCGAGATCCCGGTCGGCTCCACCGGCGTGATGCTCGGCGTCCAGGGTGCTCCGTTCTATCCCGGCTCGATAATCCGGGTGGATGGGACGGAGCTGGCCACTGTATATCACGATGGCAGCCCGGCGCTGCTCACGGCGGTGCTGCCCGACGCCCTGCTGGCTGTCCCTGGCAATCTTCCCGTGACAGTGGTGAACGCTGGCCCCGGCGGCGGTGAGTCCGCCCCGGCGATGCTCGCCATCACCGGCGGCACTGAGCGGCCTGTGATCACCCTGCTCACCCCGGCCCAGGTGGCGGCCGGCTCCACCGGCGTGGAGCTGTTCGTCTACGGCCGGCCGCTTGACGCCGCCGGCCTCGTCCGGATCGACGGGAATGACATGGCCGCGACTTTCCACGATTGGCTGCCGCCCGCCCTCGGGGTGCTGCTGCCCGATTCGCTCACCGCCGCCGGGGGTGTCCACGAGGTGGTTCTCCACGATCCGGCAGTTGGCGATTCCGACCCGGTTCCCTTCACCGTGGTGGACGATCCCGGCACGCCGGTCATCGTCAGCCTGGCGCCGCCGGAGGTGCCCCTCGGTTCCGCCGGCCCGGAACTGACGGTCTTCGCCTGGCAGGTCCAGGACGGCGCCACGATTCTCCTCGACGGCGTCGAACTGCCGACAACCCTCACCCCGGCCGACGACGGCTACCCGGCCGAGCTGACCGCGGCGCTGCCGGCGGCCGTCACCGCCACCGCCGGCGCCCGCGCGGTGACGGTGCGCAACCCGGGGCCGCCGCCGGCCGACTCGGCGGCAGTGAGCGTTCAGATCGTTGATCGGGATCCTCTGATTCTGGATGTCTATCCGCGCGAGCTGCCCCAGGGCGGATTGGATATCGTCATCAACACCCTGGCCGATCCCATCGACTCCAACAGCATCGTCCGGGTCAACGGCATCGCGTGCGAGACTCATCTCTGGCGTACTTTCGACATGCCGCCGACGCTGGACGCCTGGGTGCCCGATGCCTTGCTGAGCGAACAAGGTGCGCTCCAGGTCACGGTGGTCAATCCGGGTCCGCCCCTGCGTGAGTCGGCCCCCTATATGATCCATGTGATCGCGGGCGTGCCGGTGATCGCCGCCTTGACCCCCGCCGAAGTTCAGGCGGGTAGCGCCGGCGTCACCCTTCGCGTCGACGGCGGCCCGTTCCAGACCGACTCGGTGGTCTGGGCCGATAGTTATTACGAAGTGCCCACCATCTACCACGAAGACGGCGACAGCATCTGGCTCACCGCTGAGCTGGACGCCGCCCTGCTGGAGCATGGCGGTTTTCTCCCCATTCAGGTCTACAACCCCACCCCGTGGAGCCTGGTGTCCGAGCCGGTCGAGTTCCGGGTGCTCAACCCGGCGCCGATCCTGGATACCGCCGTCTTCGATGGCTACCTGGCCGGTTACACCGCCTTCCAGGTCCGCCTCCACGGAAGCGGTTTCCAGCCCGCGCCTGACGGCTCGATGATCCTCGCCGGCGGCGGCGTGTATGCGCCGGTGTTCGAGTCTGCCGCGGAGTTGACGGTGGCGCTGCCCATCGGCGCAGCCGCCGGCGGCAGCGTGGACCTGGCGGTGGGAAACCCGGCCCCCGGTGGCGGGCAGTCCGCCACGGTGACCCTGGCCGTGCCGCCGGTGCCGCCGCTGGTGGCCGACGCCGGCCCGGTCCAGGCGGTTCTCGAGGACGATGCCGTCGTCCTGGACGGCTCGGCCAGCTCCGGCCCCATCAGCGGCTACCGGTGGGAACAGCTATCTGGACCCGCCGTTGTGTTGGACGACGCCACCTTGGTCCAGCCACGGTTCGTGCTGAACCATGTGGACCGGGATGCCCTGCTGGTGTTTCGGCTCACCGTCGCCGACGGCTGGCGCGAATCCCAGGCCACCACGTCGGTCCTGGTGCAGCGCCGTCCGGCGGTGTTCGCCGTTGAGATTCTGTCACCGCTGGAAGATGATGCCCTCGAAACCTGTGCCGTCACGGTCACGGGGCGCATACTTGGCGCCTTTGATCCGATGGACGTGTCCGTGCTCGTGGACGGCCAGCCCGCCGCGCT
This sequence comes from Acidobacteriota bacterium, assembly GCA_012517875.1. Taxonomy (NCBI): domain Bacteria; kingdom Pseudomonadati; phylum Acidobacteriota; species Acidobacteriota bacterium. The sequence continues at coordinate 5,035 of JAAYUB010000107.1, forward strand.
TGCCGGCGACACCTTCACCGCCACCGCCGTCCGGTTGCTCGACGGCCGCAACCGTCTGGTGGCCACCGCCACGGATCGGGCCACCCGCAACCAGGCCGGCGCGGCGGTTACGGTACACTATGCGCCCCCGGAGGTCGATCCGCCGGTGAGCGATGCCTGCGGGTGGATCACCGGCACGGTGTACAGCGCCGCCGACCGGCAACCCCTCGCCGGCGCCCGTCTGACCGTGGAAGGACTCGACGCGCGGCTCTACACCGACGCCACCGGCGCGATCCGCTTTCCCATCGCCGACCTGTCGGACGAGCGACCGGCCCGGACCGTGGTGCTCAACATCACCGCACCGGAGCATCTTGACGCCCAGCGGGTGGTCATGGTCAAGCGCGGCCGCTATCCGCGGGTGGACGACGTGTTCCTGGTCCCGGCCGACCCCGTGGTATCCACCATCCTGATGGCCGGCGGAACCGCCGTCAACTCGAACGGCCGGATCACTATGGACTTTCCGGCCGGAGCCGTCGACACGCCGCTCCAGGTCACCCTGACCGAAATCCCCTTCGGCGACGCCCTGCCCAACGCCATGCCCACACCCTCGGTGTGGACGTTCGCCTTCGACGTCACCGGCGACACCACCGAGGTGCTGAACCTGCCGGTGCGCGTGCGGGTGCAGAACTTCCTGGGTTTCGAACCGGGCACGCCCATCCCCGTGGGCTGGTACAACCGCCGGGCCCACCGCTGGGAGCACGACTCCGTGTCGGTCATCACCGAGGATGGACTCTACATGGAGTTCTACATCACCCATTTTTCGGTTCGCGATCCCAATGCCGTGGCTCCTCCGGGAGATCCCGCTCCGACCGGCCCTGGGGAAAATCCTAAGGATGAATGCGAGAAAATCGACGGGGGCATGTCGGAGATCAGCATCGATACCGGCAACCTCCGCATTAGCTATCAGACGGTACCTTATAAGGTGATGGGAGGGGACGCCAGTTTGACTCTGTCTTACGACGGCAAATCGGTAACCGATCACTTTGTTTTCACAGTCAAGGTAGACAACACCGAGGTCATCCGGCCGGACTTCACCACCATTTATCTTGACATCGCCGAGCGGCACTACCGGACCACCTTCAGCAGCGATCAGGCTGTCAATTATTTCAAAATACGCATTCCTCTAACGGACGACCAGGGCCAGAGGCTGCAGCCCGGTGTTCATCCGTATGACTGCGTGGTTGAGAACGGATACCGGACATACAATTACTGGTCCACGACCTGCTTCGCTTGTGAACCGTTGACGGACACTGGTGTGCCGATGCGCGAACCTTATCGTCAACGGGTGCGATTTTCGGGTAACTTTCTGCTGCAACGATCCGACTTGACTCAGTCCCCTTACGGTGCCGGATGGTCGTTAGGTTTGAATGCGTTGAAACATCTGCACTTCTCGGCAGATGGCGAGTCGGTATACATCCAGGAAGATTCCGGCCAGCCGGTGGAACTGCATGCCGGAATGATCGAAAAGGTATCCGGAACCGCTATCGACGTTCGCCCACCCGCCTGCCAGGTACAACCCGACGACAGCATCGCCAACAACGAGTTGGGAGCCGAAGGCATGTATTTCCATAATGGCGAGCTCTTCTACAATCTTGTTCTGAACAACCCAGAATATTGCCATCAGCTTCGCAAGGTGGATAGTCAAGGACAACTCCGCATACTCATCGGCGGAGGTGATACCGATGTGGACTGGTCCCAGACGGATACCATCCCGGCCAACTTGGTAAAAAACCTATATCTAAATATGGGTGGTGGCGGCAATGACTATCTGGGACACGACGAACAGGGAAATGTCTATTTTGCCAGCAGCGGAGGCGCTTGGAATCGCCTGTTCAAACTGGATCGGGAAGGGATGGTCCGGCTGGTGGCGATTACGCCGATGGACATCAATGAACTTTGCATCGATCACATGGGCAATGTCTACACCCTGTCTTGGGATTACACCAGTCAGTCCACCGTGATCCACAAGGTCATCGCCAATGGTGGAGTGGTCCAGATTGGTGAACTGCAGTTCGATACAGGCGACTTTGCCTGCGATTTAAGAGTGGATCGGGAATTGAATCTTTGGGTTAATGTCAATCGGGCTTCGGGCCTCGAAATCTGGAAAGTTACCCCGGCCGGTGACGCCTCCCCGGTAGCTGGTCATGACGCCGCCGGCACCGCCGCCGAAGCGATGTTCGAAGAAGGAGTACCCGCCGCGAAGGTGAAAATCAATGGCATTTTGCAGATGTTCCCCGACAGCGATGGGAACTTCTATTATCTGGAATACTATCACCTCCTTTCTGAAGGGATATTTGGCGACCGGTTGCGGAAAATTGACGCGGCAGGCCAAGTCTGGACCGTAGCCGACTTCCGCCGAAACGGCGGCTTGCCGGCAGGTGGTGATGATTCGGTCATGGAACCGTTTAACCTGAATTTGTTACAGCCGTGGTCGTTTTTCTTCGACGATGACTTTGAGAATATTTATTTCATGGCCAAAAATGGTCATCTGTACAAAATGAGCCGCCAAATGTATGCCTTCGATGCCAGGCACCGCTACCGGTATGACCGCCTGACCAACCAGTTGGATGACCGCGCTGAGAAGGCCACATGGGAGTTCGATGCCAGTGGTCATCCTTTGACTTGCACAGACCGCAACGGCAATCGGACAGAGTATACCTGGAATACCCAAGGGGTGCTCACCACAATCACCGATCCCCTGGGGGCAACGATATCCATGCACTACTCGGCGGAAGGGTACCTGACCGAGGTGGAGGATCCGTTGGGACGGGTGACCGAATTCGTAGTGGACGGAGCAGGTGATCTTGTCCGGATAGTACAACCGGATCTGTCATTCCTGCAGTTTGAGTATGACTCTTACCATCGATTGACAGCTAAGACCATGGCTGATGGCAGCCGCTTTCGGTACGAATATGAGCCGGACTACGGCACTCTGGCTCGGGTTATTGCCCCGACCGGAGAGCTGCGGCAATATCTGCCGGCGCTTAATCAAGGGCAGGTTCTGGATTCTGATTCTTGGACAGAGGCCAACCCGTACTCTGCCGATGCCGCCAATATGAGCACCGTGATCGACGGAGCCGGTCACACCCGTTATCTCTGGACCGATGAAAACGGTCATGTGCTGGCCACTGAGGATGCCCTGGGTCAAGTCACGTTGCAGGATCCCGATGGACGGGGTTTGGTCAAGACGGTCCATTATCCTGATGGTTCATGGGAAGAATATTTGTACAACGAATACGGCCAGTTGATTCGGATGACCAGACAACCACTCGGTCTGACGCGGCGATACTATTTTAATATGTTGACCCATCGGCTGACCGCCAGCGAGGATGAGTTCGGGCGTCGGACAACGTACGAGTATGATGACGGACTCAATCTGATCGAGCAGATCGATCCATTGAATCATTCAACTCATTACACTTACGAAACAAACGGGTTGTTGCGGGAGGTAATGGACCCACTGGGCCTCAGAACGCATTATGAGTACGACGCATATGGAAACGTGGCGAAGGTGACCGACCCCCTCGGGCATGAAACGGTCTACCAGCGCGACGGGGCCGGCAACGTCATCGCCGTCACCGATCCCAACGGCCACATCACCACCTTCACCTACGACATCATGAACCGGAAGACCAGCCAGACCGATCCCTACGGCCAGACCACCACCTTCACCTACGTCTGCGCCGGGACCAACGCCTCGAGCTGTTCCTGTTGCAGCGGCGAGAGCGCGAAGGTGGCCGCCATAACGGATCCGCTGGGAAACGTCACCTCCTTCGAGTATGACGGCGTGGGCAACCTGGTCCGGCAGACCGATCCGCTGGGGCACTTCCGGTCGATGGAATATGATCTGAACCGCAACCTGGTCGCTGTAACCGATGAGATGGACCGCGTCACCCGGTTTGCGTACGATGCCGCGAACCGCCAGACCGCCGTGATCGGCCCGGATCCGCAGGTCCTCGGCGGCCCGGACGGCCCCCGAACCGACATGGACTACGACGCCGCCGGCCGGGTGATCGCCCGGACCGACTCCCTGGGCCGGGTCACCCGCTTCGAATACGACCCGGCGGGACGCCTGACCGCCCAGGTGGACGCCCTGGGCGGCCGGACGGAATTCGCCTATGACGCCGCCGGCAACCGCACCGCGGTGACCGACGCCAACGGCCACACGAC
>JAAYUB010000108.1 GCA_012517875.1 Acidobacteriota bacterium
CGCCGGGCGCCATCGTGGCCCAGATCACCGAGATCCGCTTCTGGTCGACCCTCGATTACACCCGCGTTGTCATCGACCTGGATCGGGATGTCCCCTTCACCCACAACGAAGTGGACCACCCCTACCGGATCTACCTGGATTTCAGCCGGACGATCCTGTCCGCTGCGGTCAAGGGGAAGAATTTCGCCGTGGGTGACTCCTACCTGGACCGCATTCGCGTGGGGCAATACCAGCTCGATGTGGCCCGGGTGGTTCTCGATTTCAAGCAGAAGGGCGCGCTGACGGTGTTCACCCTCTATGATCCATTCCGGGTGGTGGTGGATATCCGCGATCTGGGCAAGGGGCAGAGCCTCGACGAGCGCAAGCGCCGCCTGGCGAGACTGTACAGGGAAAGCCAGGACCAGGCGAAGTCAGACGACAAGCCCAGGGAACAGTCGGCTGACAAATCCGTGACGGCGCCATCTGCCGGCAAGCCGTCCGCAACCCCCGCACCGGCCGGTGCAACGACCGCGACTTCGCCCGATCCCAAAACCCCGGCGAAACCGGCTTCGCCCGCGGCGAAACCGGCGGCGCAACCGCCGGCACCGGCGGGCGCTTCCGCCGACAAGCCGGCGGCGGAGCGTCCGAAACCGGCCGGGAGCGGCACCCTGCCTCAGCCGTCGGCCGGCGAGCCGGGTTCGGCCGGACCGCTTCCGCCGCCCAAACCGAATCTGGACGGCCGGCGATCGCTGACCCGCATCCTGGGCATGAAGGTGGGCAAGATCGTCATCGATCCCGGTCACGGCGGCAAGGACACCGGCTCCATCGGCTATGGCGGCATCCGGGAAAAGGACGTCACGCTGGCCATCGCCAAAAAACTGAAAGCCGAGCTGGAGAGCCGTCTGAACATCGAAGTATTGCTCACCCGCGAGACGGACGTCTTCATGCCGCTGGAGCAGCGGACCGCCATGGCCAGCGTGGAGAACGCCGACCTGTTCATCTCGCTGCACGCCAACGCGAGCAACGACAGCAAAGCGGCCGGCATCGAGACGTTCTACCTCGGTCTCACCCGCGACTCCCGCACCCAGTTGCTGGCTGCGGTGGAAAACGCCAGCGCGCAGCAGAACCTGAGCCAGCTCGAGGACGTGATCAAGAAGATCACCATGTACGAGAAGGTGAACGAGTCGCGGGATTTCGCCACAAAGGTCCATCGCAAGATGATCGGCGCCGTGCGCAAACTGGAACCGTCCGTGCGGGACCGCGGCGTTAAAAAAGCGCCTTTTGTCGTGCTGATTGGAACCGACATCCCCGCCATCCTGCTGGAAATCGGCTTCATTTCCAACAAGCGGGAGGCGCAGATCATCTCGCAGACGGACAGTCAGAGCCGCGTGGCCCAGTCCATCTCCCTGGGCATTGAGGACTACCTGGCTAGCCTGGGAACGCTGGCCCGAGCGCGGGCGGCCGCCGGGACCGACCATGTGCGCTGATCACCGCCGCCCCCGGGCCGCCTGGGCCGTGTTCGTGTTGCTGCTGGCCGCCGGACGCGTGCCCGGGCAGGTGATCGAACTGGGCGCGCCGTGCCCGGCGACCGAGGAAGCGATGTCGCCGCCCCTCAAGCCCGACGAGGCGCGTGCGCTGGCAACGTTGCCGGACTGTCGGCCGAGCAGTTACCGGCGTTCTTTCGACGGGCAGGTCATCCGGATCGACATCTTCCGTTTCGACCAACCGGAAGCGGCGTTCAGCCTGTTCACCTTCATGCAGCGCCCGGGAGCCAAACCGATGTCCGACCTCGTCGGCTGCTACCTTCAGGAACAGGAAATGGTGGTGTGGCGGGGGCGGACGGTGCTGCGCACCGTCTTTGAACAGGTGGCCCGGGCGCACCTGTCCGAATACTACGAGTGGCTTTCAGAGCAGTTTCAGAGCCAGGAACCGGTGCCCGATCTGTACCTGAAACTGCCGGTCGAAGGATTGGACCGGCCCTCTCGCCGGTACCTGATCCGGGATAGCCAGTTACCGCTGCTGACGGAGGCGCCGGCGGGTACGGCGGCCGAGGTGGGACTGAACCGGGGCAATCGCCTGGCAGTCGCCCGGTACCGCGGCGCGGCCGGGGTCACCTGGTCCGGCTGGCTGTCGCCGGTTTCGGCGGATGACGCTGCGCAATTGCTGACGCGCTTTGAGTCCGCGGACACCATGCCCCGTTTGAAGCGCATGGGCGAGCGCCTCGCGTTTTACCTGGGCCCGGCGGATCCGGACTCCGTCACGGCGGCGTTCGCCCGGCTGGAGGAGGCCGCGCGCCATCCCGAAGCCTCGGGGGAGATCGATCTCACCCGGTTCTTCCGCCGGGACAACTACAGCTATGCCGATCTGGTCCTGGCCGCGCTGCGGTTCGTCGGCCTGATTCTCCTGCTGGCGCTGGGTGCCGGAGCGCTGGTGTATGGAGCGGTCATCGGGTCCCGGCGAATTCGCCGGCGGCCCGACGGCCTGGCCGCCGAAAACGTCGTGCGGCTGCATCTCGACGGCGTGACCGGGTCGCAGGATCACATCCCGATTTCCGGTCCCGCCTCCCCATCACCGGAATCATGACAAGGAGGTCGCCATGTCCAACCGTCCGTTCACCACGCCCTGGACTCGCCGGGAAGTTTTGGAGGACTTGCTTGTTCCGGCCGCGGCGGGTATCGCCCTGGCAGGCCTGGCCGGGTGCGGCGGCAGCGGGGAGCTGAGCGCCGACAAGCGCGTCGGGGCGCCGGCGCACGATCTGGTGGTGGTCCGTAACGGTGAGCCGGAGGCGCTGGTGCGCGAGGCCGTGGCGGCGCTGGGCGGCATGAAGCGGTTCGTCGCCCGGGGCGACCGTGTGGTGCTCAAACCGAACATCGGGTTCAACCGCGTGCCGGAGCAGGCGGCCAACACCAACCCGGATGTGGTCCGGGCGCTGGCTGTGGAGGTTCTCAACGCGGGGGCCAAGACGGTCAAAATCTTCGACCACAGCCTCTATGAGGCCCGCCATTGCTACGCGCGCAGCGGCATCTCCAGGGCCGTCCATGACCTGGGGGTGGAGCTGGAGTTTGTCGACGAGCGCAAATTCGTGGAGATGACGCTCGGCGGCGAGTGGTTGAAAAAGTGGCCCATCTACCGCGACGTGCTGGAGGCGGACAAGGTGATCAACGTGCCCGTCGCCAAGCAGCACAGCACCGCGCGGCTCAGCCTCGGGTTCAAGAACCTGATGGGCGTGATCGGCGGTCGGCGTGAAGCGTTTCATCAGAACATCCACACCGCGCTGGCGGACCTGGGCGGCTTCGTGCGTCCCACCCTGACGATCCTCGACGCCTACCGCATCCTGGTGCGCAACGGTCCGCAGGGGGGCTCCCTCGCCGACGCCGTCCTCTCCCGGACCTTGGTCGCCGGCGTGGACATGGTCGCCGTCGACGCGTTCGGCTGCAGTCTGTTCGACATCGAACCCGCCCAGATGGGCTTCATCGTCGAAGCCAGCCGGCGCGGCATCGGGCGCATGGACCTGGTCGGCCTCAAGACCCGAACCGTGGAGCTGTAGATGAACCGCGCGACACGCCTTTTCCGCCTGGTGAATTTTCGCCGGTTCAGCCAGATCGTCTGCTTCGTGCTGTTCCTGTTCTTGTTCTTCCGGATGGAATTTCCGCCGGTTGGACCGGCGGGCGAGCTGGAGGCCTTCCGCATCCAGGCACCAGTGGGACTGTTCTTTTACCTCGATCCGCTCCTCGCGGTGACGACATGGATCGCCTCCCGGGAGTTCCTGCCGGTCCTGCTCTGGTCCCTGATCACCGTCCTGTCGGCCATCCTGCTCAACCGGGCATTCTGCGGCTGGATTTGTCCGTTCGGCACCCTGCAGCAGCTGTTCGCCGCCGGTAAAACTGCCCGCCGGCGGGCAGTGCGGAGCGGGCGCTGGCGCTGGAACCCGAGGCGCAACCTGAAGTACCTGGTCCTCGCGTTCTTCCTAGCCGGGAGCCTGTTGGGTCTGCAGCAGGTGGGCTGGCTCGATCCGTTTTCGTTTCTGACGCGGTCCTTGGCCGTCTGGGTGCATCCGGCGCTGGGGTTGGGTCTGGACGGGGTGGTTCGCGTGCTGGATTGGATCGGGTGGATGGCGGCCGCCGACACCCTGATCGCCGGACTGCGGGGCGTGGTCGTCCCCTTCGACAGCCGCTTCTTCCTGCATGCGTTCTGCATCGGACTCACCTTCGGGGTCGTGCTGGCGCTCAACCGCTTCGAAACCCGTTTCTGGTGCCGCTACCTCTGCCCGCTGGGTGCTTGGCTGGGGGTGTGTGCGGCGCGGGCCCCATTGACCCTCCACAAGCACGCGGACCGCTGCACCCGGTGCAACCGGTGCCTGCAGGGGTGCCAGGGCGGCGACCAGCCGATCCCTGGGGAACCCTGGATCTCATCCGAGTGCCACCTGTGCGCCAACTGCGTCGACGTGTGTCCCGAGGACGCGCTGGAGTTTCGGTTCCGCTTCGCGCGTCCGGTGCCGGCGGAGCGCCGGCCGCTGGCCGACCTCAGCCGCCGGGCTGTGCTGGGCGCGGCCGTGGGCGGATTCGTGCTGGCGCCTCTCCAGGCCATCGGGGCGGAGAACGCAGAGCAGGACCGGAAGGTCTTCAAGGCGAGCGACAAGCTCATCCGCCCGCCGGGCGCCCGGGCCGAGGACGATTTCCTGAGCCGGTGCGTGCGGTGCGGCGCGTGCATGAAGGTGTGTCCGACGAACGCGTTACACCCGGCGGCGTTCGAAGGCGGCGTGGGCGCCCTGTGGACGCCCATCGTGGTGCCCAAGATCGGCTATTGCGACGACCGCTGCACGCTGTGCGGTCAGGTGTGTCCCACCGAGGCCATCCGACCGACCACGCTGGATGATCGGCTCGGCCGGAACGGCCGGACGCCGGTCCGCCTGGGCCTGGCGTATGTGGACCGGAACCGATGCCTGCCGTGGGCCCAGGCCAAGCCGTGCATCGTGTGCGAGGAGGTCTGCCCCACCATCCAGGGGCAGAAGGCAATCAAACTGGTCCGGGACCGGGTCCAGGCGCCGGACGGCCGGTGGGCCGACGTCCAGAAACCGGTCATCGATGCGGCCTTTTGCATCGGCTGCGGGATCTGCGAGAACAAGTGCCCCATCGCCGACCGGGCCGCGATTCTGGTCACTTGCGTGGGCGAGAGCAGCTCGGTGGCCAACCAGATCTCGCTGCCCGGCGGTCAATAGCTGTTGCAGATCCGCGGCATTCAGGGTACTATTGAAACAAATGATCCTTGGGTGGTCGAGCGGGTGCCGTGACCAGCATCGATTTTTTCAAACGCATCCCCCTGTTTCACAATCTGACTGCGGCCGAGCTTCAGAATCTCCAGCCCATCTTTCAGGAGCGCGAGTACAAGAAAAACCAGGTCATTTTCATCGAGGAAGAGACCGGCCAGTACATGTACATCGTCAAGTACGGCGAGGTAAAGGTGCTCCAAACCACGCCGGACGGCCGAGAGAACATCCTCGCGATCCACGGGCCCGGCGACACGTTCGGCGAGCTCTCTCTCCTGGACAATGAAACCACCCCGGCCACGGTGGTGGCGATGGAAGACTGCAAGATCATCTCGATCTCCAAGCAGCATTTCGAGGCCGTGCTGATGAAGAACGCCCAGGTGGTGGAATCGCTGCTGACCATCTTGTGTCGGAAACTGCGGGATTCCTGGAAGACCATCCAGATTCTGAAATTCAACGACGCCGAAACCCGTCTCAAGCATGTCCTGATGAGCCTAGCCCGCGTGGACGGTCAGTGGGAGGAAGATGAGGTGCTGATCTCGACGAAGATCACCCACCAGGACCTGGCGGAGATTGCCGGCACTTCTCGTGAGACCATCAGCCGGATCATCTCCAAGCTGCAGGCTCAGAAGATGCTGAGAATCCGAGCCCACAAATTCGTCCTGGTGGGCCACGACCGCTGGAAAAACGTGCAACCATGAGCGGCGCGCCTCCCGACTACCCGGAACGGCTCCGGCGGCTACGACATGACCTGAACACCCCCCTGACCACGATCCGGGGGCAGATCGATTTGTTACTGCTCCAGGAAAAGCAGCTGTCGCCGGGAGCCCGCCGGCGGATCGAACGGATCCTTATCAGTTGCGAGGAGATCGTACGGCTGCTCAACGACAACTGCCACGAGCCGGAGGATTGACATGCACGCGTCCATCCTGGTTGTCGAAGACGAGCCGAGCGTACGTGAGATTCTGACCTGGCGGCTCATGGAGGAAGGGTACAACTGCCAACCGGCGCCCAACGCCCAAAATGCGCTGGATTTTTTTCAACACGGCCAGCGGTTCGACCTGATGATGAGCGACATCCGGATGCCGGGCATGAGTGGCATCGACCTGCTGAAGAAGGTCCGCGCCCTGGACCCCGACTTGGCGGTGATCATGGTGACCGCGGTGTCCGACATGAGCATCGCCATCGAAACGCTCAAGATGGGCGCCTCCGATTACATCACCAAGCCATTCAATCTCGACGAGGTGTGCATCGCCGTCGAGCGGGCCCTGGAGAAGCGCAGCCTGATCCTGAAGAACCGGGAGTATCAGCTGTTCCTGGAAGACAAGGTCGAGGAGCAGACCGTCCAAATCAAGAACCTGTACCTGGACGCGATCAAGTCGCTGGTCTCGGCGCTGGAAGCCAAGGACAAGTACACTGAGGGCCATTCCCGCCGGGTCACCCGGTACGCCGTGGAAATCGCTCGGATCATGGGCATTTCCCGCGAGCAGATTCAGAAGGTGTATCTCGCCGGCCTGCTGCACGACATCGGCAAGATCGGGGTCAAGGAAAGCGTCCTCAACAAGCCCACCTCGCTCGACGCCGAGGAATTCTCGCACATCTACTATCACCCGGCCATCAGCGCCAAGATCCTGTCGCCGATTCTGCGCGACACCGACATCCTGGGCTACGTCAAACACCACCATGAGTACTGGGACGGCAACGGCCGACCGGACGGGCTCAACGGCGAGGCGATCCCCATCGGCGCCCGCATCCTGTCGGTGGCCGACGCCTTCGACGCCATCACGTCCGACCGCCCGTACCGGACCGCCCGCCCGGTCTCCTATGCCGTCGAGGAGATCCAGAAGTGTTCCGGCACCCAGTTCGACCCGGTCATCGTGGCGGCCTTCCTGAAATTCGTTGAGACCTTCTTTCCGGGGGTCGAGTATCTGCGGCCGGTGGTGGAGCGGGTGTTTCCCGACCTGCAGGCGGCCACCCCCAACATGGACGACATCCTCCAGAAACAGCCATAACCGTCCCCGCCAGGCCCGGCCGAAAGATTATGTCCGACGCGCGCGATCGTCCGGAGCCGTTGTCAAGGGTGTGACGGGAAGTAGCGGTGGCGGCACTCCGGGCAGAGGCCGTGGGTGAAATCCATGTTGGACCGGCCGGCCAGGAAGCTTTCGATCTCCTGCCACGTGTGATCGGGCAGGCGGATCTTCTTGCAGCCGGCGCAGATGGGAATGAGGCCCTCCAGTTTGCGGATGCGCTCCTCCATCTGTTTCTGCAGCGAAATGTCCCGGATGCTGCCGATCACGGCCACCTGGGTGCCCAGGTGGTTGATCACCGGCCATGTCCGCATGGCGGCCCAGACCGTGAGGCTGTCGGACCGACGCAGCCGGAGCTGGAGCTCCGTGTCGGCTGAGCCCGCTGCCGCCGCCTGCCAGAACGCATCGAAGGCCGGCCGGTGCTCGGTGTCCACCAGCTCGGCGAGCAGTCCGGGGTTTTCGTAGAATGCCGACGGCTGATGTCCGGTCAGAGTGACGGCCGCCGGGCTGACATACTGGAAGCAACGGTCGAGAAGGTGGAAACGGATGATGAGGTCTTGGTCGCAGGAAAGGATCTCGCGGAAATTGCGGTTCTCGGAGCGCAGCTTCCGGTTTTCCTCCAGCAGCTTGTCGATTTCGAAGGAGAGGTAACGGTTATCCACCCGGGCGCCTCCGGCACTGGAGAGAATATTGACAGCGTCCGGCTAACGGGTTGAACTCTCGGGCAGGGATTTGACATACAGGATGCCGTCGACACCCTTGCCGTAATAATCTTTCAGAACACGGGTATTTTGGTAGTCGAGGGCCTCGTAAATCGTCCGGGCGCGGCGGTTGTTCTTCCGGACCTCCAGTTGCAGCTGCCGGCACCGCTTGGCCAGCGCCCGCGTCTCCGCCCAGGCCATGAGTTCGCGGCCGAAGCCGCGGCCCTGGTGTTCCGGAACCACAGCGACCGAGATCACATGGCACGCGTCCAGCTCGGCGGGGAAGAGCAGAACCAGCGAGCCGATGGGTGTTTCGCCGGCCAGAGACAGGAACACCTCGCAGTCGGGGCGCAGCAGAAAGCCGGTGTAGAGGGCTTCGCTGAACTGGTCCCGGAGGAAGCAGCGGTGCTCGATGTCCATGAGCACCGGCAGGTTGTCGATTGCCGCCGGCCGAATCATGAGACCACCGCCCGGCGGGACGCCCGGCGCGGCAGATCGCGGCGCGGCATCCAGCCTGCTGATGGAGATCCAATGCGTAAACGGTGTTGTGGCGAAGACTCGTCCATGTCTGCTGCTTCCTTATTATATGCACGGCGCGGAAAAATTCAAGCGGGACGGCTGGCCCGACGGCCGGCCGCCGGTTTTCATGTACAATCGGCCGCCCCTGCATTACAATGAGCGGTCCGTTCTCCGGATGCGGCTCCCGGGTCGCCGGGCCACCCGAACGGGACCAACGACACTCCAGCTACGAGGTGAATTGTGGATTACAAGATCAAGGACATCGCCCTCGCCGAGCAAGGCGCACTCAAGGTCCGCTGGGCCGAGTCCCGGATGCCGGTGATGATGGCTCTGCGGGAGCGGTTCGCCAAAGAACAGCCACTCAAGGGGATGCGGATCGCCGGCTGCCTGCATGTGACCAAGGAGACCGCAGTGCTGGTAAAAACGCTGAAGGCGGCGGGCGCCCGGGTGGCCTGGTCGGGCTGCAACCCGCTCTCCACGCAGGACGACATCGCCGCCGCGCTCGTCGCCGATGGCATCTCTGTCTACGCCTGGCACGGGATGAACGTCGAGGAGTTTTACTGGTGCATCGACAAGACCCTGGAGATCAAGCCCACCCTGACGCTGGACGACGGCGCCGACTTGATTTTCACCGTGCACAACCGCCATCCGGAGCTGGCGGCCGCCATTATCGGAGGCACCGAGGAGACCACCACCGGCGTCCACCGGTTGCGGGCAATGGGCGCTCACGGCAAGCTGATGTATCCGGTGGTCGCCGTCAACGATGCTGAGACCAAGTGGGATTTTGACAACGTCTACGGCACCGGGCAGTCGTCCCTGGACGGGATCTTGCGCGCCACCAACGTCCTCCTGGCCGGGAAGCACTTCGTGGTCGCCGGCTACGGCCACTGCGGCCGGGGCTGTGCCGTCCGGGCCAAGGGGATGGGCGCCCGGGTGATCGCCACCGAGGTGAAGGCCACTGCGGCCCTCAAGGCGGTGCTGGACGGCTGTCGGGTGATGACCATGGACGAGGCGGCGGCGGTAGGCGATATCTTCATCACCGCCACCGGCGTCAAGGACGTGATTATTGGACGCCATTTCGAGCGGATGAAGGACGGCGCCATCGTCTGCAACACCGGCCACTACGACGTGGAGGTCAACCTGAACGACCTGGCCGGCTTGGCCAAGTCCGTGCGGGAGATCCGGCCCAACAACGAGGAATACACGCTGCCGGATGGACGGCGGATCTACGTCCTGGCCAAAGGCCGGCTGGTCAACCTGGCCGCGGCGGAAGGCCATCCGTCCGAGGTCATGGACATGAGCTTCGCCAACCAGTTCATGAGCATGCTGTTCCTGGCCCGGCACGGGAAGGGGCTTGAGAAGAAGGTTCATGACATTCCGGAGACGCAGGACCAAGAGATCGCGACGCTGAAGCTGGCGACGATGGGCGTGTCCATCGACACCCTGACTGAGGAGCAGATTCGGTACGTTGACGATTACTCCGCCGGCACATGATGCGTCGGTGAGTGGGCGGCGGTTCCCGCCTCCGCACGGTCATGACGATGCCGAAGGCCCCCGCTGAACCGGGGGCTTTGTCATTTCACGGTGACCCGGGTGGTCCGGATTTCCCCCTGCCGGAAGTAGCGGACGGTGATCTGCCGGCCGGACTGAAGGTTGCGCAGGAGCTTTGGGATTGCGGCCATGTCGGTCACCGGTTGTTCCTGGATATTCAGCAGCACGTCGCCGGCCTGGAGCCCGGCGACGGCGGCCGGATATCCGGGCAGAACCGCCGAGATCAGCACGCCGCCTTCGCCCGTCCAGCCCAACATCGAGCGCAGCTGCCGGGAGGCCGGGTGCATGAAGATGCCCATGGTCGGGACGGCGGCTGGCTCGGCGGCGGCCGCGGACCGCTGGCCGGCGGTGACCGTCGCCAGGTCGCGATGCCGGGGTTCCGGCAGCATCTTCAGGAGACGGTCGGTCTCCGTCCGGGCGACGACCTGCCGCCGTCCCAGCACCACGTCGCGGGTCAGCGTCTCGCCTTCACGGACGACCTCGAGCCGGACCTGGCTGTTCGGGGCGTGGCGGCGCAGCAGCATCACCGCCTGCTGCACCGACTCCACCGGCTGCGGGCCGATCCGGCCGACGCGATCGCCCGGCCGCAGGCCGGCGTTGGCCGCGGGCGACGCCGGCACGACGCTGCGGACGAACACCGCCGGCCGCGCGCGTCGGTCCGTGTTCTCGGCCGAGCCGAAGAAGACGCCCAGATAGCCCGAGAGCAGGTCGACCCGGTGCCGGGAGATGTAATCGACGCGGTTGCGAATGTCCGGAGCCGGCAGCCATTCCCAGCCGTCGGCTGGAACGTTGCCGGTTCGGAACGGATAACAGAACCCGTCGAAGTCGCCGTTCGACCGAAAGACCGGCGCCAGGATCGGGGGCGCGCCGGCCTGGACCAGCGGCGCCAGTGCCTGGCGGGAGAGCGCCCGGACCGGGATCAGCCGGAACGACCGGCCCGCGGGTACGCAGACCATCTTCCAGTCGGTGTCGGGCACCGGCGGCATGCGGATGCCCGACTGCCTGAGCGGCGCGTCGGTCGCGACCGGGGCGGCCGCCCCCGCGATGAGCAGCCCGATGCGTTCGTCGATGCCCAGCGTGTCCAGCTTGACCGGACGGTCGGGCAGCGACAGCACCTGGAACGTCGTCTCGGAGAGCATGGCCTGCGGCAGCAGCCACTGCAGACCCACCACCACGCTGTGCGCGTCGTCCCACACGACACCGGGCAGCAGGATTTCCTGCTGGATGGAGAGGGCGGCCGAGTTGTCCATCACCGAGCCGGGTAGGGTGACATACCTGGATGCTGAGGCTCCGGCTGCCGCTGCCGGCTCAAAGCCGGCGACGGTCATGGTGACACGCACCGGGACCACCGGCAGGATGACCGGTTCGGCGCCGGCGGCGGTGCCTCCGACCGCCAGAGCCAGCACGGCGGCCATGGCGCCAAACCAGCGGCGCCGGGAGGGGAGTGAGATGGGGGGTGCGGTGCGGCTCATATCAGTGACTCACCTCCATCAGGTAGGGGCCCTCCAGGGCAGACAGGTCCTGCACGGTGTACGAGGCGGGCATTTCCACAAGCACTTCCCGGCCGGTGGCCGGATCGCGGGTGACGAAGCGGATCTGGTCCTCGCCCGCCGCCGATCGGTCAGGCTCCACGGGGATGACCACCTCGAGCGGGACGGCTGCCGGTTGCTGCGCCAGCAGGCGGTTCGGCGCGTCAATCAGTTGGCGTGACTGGAAATACGTGCCGAGCCAGATTCCCAGCGCCAGCAGGACCGAGGCCGCCAGGGCCACACCCACGTGCCAGTGCAGGGCGGGCGGGCGGCTCCGCTCCCCGCGTTCCGCATCCAGACGGCTCCGGAGGCGATCCTCGAAATCGTCCGGCGCCGCGACGGGGGGGCAGGCGGCGGCGAGCCGCGCCAGCTGGCCCGCGTCCTGGAAGAACTGGCGGCAGGACAGGCAATCGCCCAGGTGCCGGCGCATTGCTTCAGAGTCCTGCGGATGCAGGGTGCCGGCGTCGTACTCGTCGTACATCCGGCGGTAACGTTCGCAGTTCATCACGCATGACCTCGCTGAAAATATCCCGTCAGCCGCTCCCGCAGGAATTCGCGCGACCGGAACAGGCGCGATTTCAACGTGCCCACCTTGATCCCGGTGATCTGGCTGATCTCCTCCAGGGGCAGTTGTTCCATCTCTTTAAGCACGAACAGCTGGCGGTGGTCCGCCGGCAGCTCCTGCAGGGCCGCCAGGATTGCCTGGGCCGCCTCCGACCGCAGCAGCGCCTGCTCGGGATCGGGCCGATGGGCCGCCTGGGGATCGTGCCGGGCGGCGTGGTCGTCGGGCAGCGACTCGATCTCGCGGGTGAACGGCTGGGTCTGGCGCCGCTTGCGTCGCCGTAGCTCGTCAAACGCCAGATTGGTGGCGATCTTGTAGATCCAGGTGGAGAACTTGAGCCGGTGGTCGTACCGGTCGATGTTGCGGAACAGCCGCACGAAAACCTCCTGGGCCAGTTCCGTCGCGCAGTCGTAGTCCCACACCAGCCGATAGACGTAGTTGACCATGAGCTGCTTGTAGCGGCGGACCAGCTCCATGTACGCGTCGCCTTCTCCGTTCCGCGCGAACAGCATGAGGGCGTTGTCGTCCAGTTGCGCCAGGCGGTCACAGGCGTTCGCTTGAATCATCTCGATCGTCGCTGACTGCATCATCGGCCTGCCGGAAGCCGCAACACATCCCTTCGCTCCGGTAATACGTCGGCCGCCCGGGCAGGTTCCGTAATCGTTTCAGTCCCCAGGCGCCGTCCGCGGCAGCGGGCGGCGCATCACATGGTCACCCGATCATCAGCGTATAGATGAAGTTCCAAAACGACAGGACGAAGTTGAAGAAAAGGAAATTCAGCGCCGCCAGCAGCATGGCGGATCGGCGGGAGAGCCGGAGGCCCGAATGCAACGCGTGGTACTGCACCACCATGAACCAGATGGGCCCCAGGAAGGGCACGGCGATAAACAGGAATGGCGTGTAGGAGTAGGCGAGCGGGCGGAAGGTGCGGTCGGCCGATGGCGTCGCGCGGCCGCGGGCGAGGAACATGCCCATGGTCAGCAGGCGGTGGCCGCCCATCACGATGGCTGCGGCGAGCAGGGGCGCCAGGAGCGACGAGAACTGGAAGAACGTGCTGTCGAGGTGGACGCGCTGCATCTCCTGAATGGTTCCCTGCAACCAGGCGGGAATCTCCGCCGACGCGTCCGGCTGCGCCAGCGAGCGCATGAGAAAATCGTAGGACATCGCCTGCAGTTGGAAATGGACCACCAGGCCGACGGAAGCCATCAGCAGGCCGTAGATGAAGGACCGGCTGTTTTCCGGATGATCCGGGAAACGGCCGTAGGCCTGGCGGCTGCGGAGCAGGAACAGCGAGACCGTTGCCAGCAGGCGGCCGAGCGCGCCGCCGCGGCCGGTCTCCCACGGGATAGCCACGGCGTCCGTCCGCTCCGGCTCCGGGGCCGGAGCGGCTGTGGGCGCGGCCGCGGCCGGGTCTTCGGCGGGGGAGCGGTCCGGATTGGCGGGATCGGGAATCCACACCCGGCCGCCGCAGTGCCGGCAGGTATGCCAACCGGGGTCGTCAACGACCAGGGCTTTTTCACAGCGGGGGCAGAGGGCGAGCATTGCGCACCCTCACCCGAGGATCCGCGCGTAGACGGCACGCATCTGCTCGGCCACCCGCGGCCACGCAAACTGTTCCGCCTGCAGCCGGGCCGCGCGGCCCATGGCCCGCAGCCGCGCCCGGTCGCCGGCCGCCGCGACCAACGCGTCGATGAGGTAGTCGGGGTCCTTGGGGGGAGCGATCACCGCGCCGGCCTCGGTCACGTAATCGCGGATGGATCCGGCAGCCGACGTGAAGACGGGCAGGCCGCATGCGCCGGCCTCGAGCACGGCGTTGTTGGCGGTGCAGTCGTTCAGGGGGAGCAACATGAGGTCGCAGCGCCGGTACAGCGCCCGAAGCTCCTCGTCGGCGATCCCGCTGTACATCCGCACGTGGGGTAGGCCCTGGTAAAATTCCTGACACCACGGGAAGGTCACGATGTGGTACCGGATGCGGGGCCGCCGCAACTGGCCGGTGATGGCGATCACGCGACGGATGGTCTCAACGTCCCGCAGCCACCAGCCGACGGTGACGCAGTGGAGCTCGTCGCTCTCGGACGGCGGCTCGCCGGGAGTGAAGTAGTCGGCGTCGATCCCGTGAGGCACGCGGTAGACGTTGTCCCGGCCGGTCAGCCCGCGGAAGTACTCTTCCTGGCTGCTCCCCACCACGACGATGGCGTCGGCGCGGGCGATCCGCGCGGTCTTCGGAATGGCGCGGGGCAGCACGTCCGGCGGCTGGTGGAAAGTGGCGACCACCCGGTTGCCGCGGCGCAGCGGCGCATGGCCCAGGAAGCGGAACTGGTTTTCGCCGTACAGGATGTGGAATACGGTGTTGGAGACGAGGTTGATGCGGACCAGCAGCTCGGCCTCGGTGCAGAAATACTCGAAGCTGTACCACTCCGGATCGATGGCGCCCACCCAGCGGAAGCGCGCGGGGTTGCGCGCGTACAGGAAATGGAAGATCCGGCCCGGCCGGTAGTGGGTGCAGTCCATGTGGCGGCTGAGCTGGTCATAGCCGGAGTGGGCGGAGTGGTGGTCGATGCGTTTCCAGATGTGGAGTATCTTCACGGCTCTGTCTGATGCTGCCGGTGTCGGTGCAACAAAGGGGGCATTGTAGCAGATGCGGCGCCCGATGCCAATGGCTCTCCTGGTGGTGGGATGCGACGGGGCCGAGGGTGTCAATGAGATTGTAACAAATTGTTACATTTTAATTTGACGCCATGCTGGTAAAAATTGTAATATACTTGTGATCAATCAGATAATTGCGCGCGTGCTTCGGCACGTTTCTTGCTAATTATCTGATTTCAATCGAGCGCCTTTATCTGCGAGGTGAAAGATGTTTTCAGGCAAGCGACTGCGGCTCAACCGGCGGGGCGCCACGCTGATCACCGCGCTGGTGGCCCTGGTGGTCATGGCCCTGGGGGTCCTGGGCGTGATCCAGGTGTTCCTGCGGTCCATGAAGAACAACAGCGCCGCGGGGGGCGTGAGCGGCCTCATGTACCTGGGCGAGGTGGTGATGGAGCGGGTGATGCTGCTGCCCGACAACTCCGCGCTGCTGGACGGCAGCGGGTCGATCACGAGCACCGACCTCAACATGGTCGCCGACTACGTGTATGACACCAACAAGTACGACTTCACCTGCACCACCAGCACCTCCGACGTGCCGGCGGGAACCGACCAACTGGTCAAGGTGACGGTGGAGGTCAGGTACACCGAAGACTATGCGAAACTGCTCGGGCTTGACGATGAGTCCGAGCAGGTTGTTCGGATGGTCCTCTACCGGTACCACGACTGACGGCAAGGAGAACGGCCATGAGACCCACATCGAACCGACGGCCAAACCGGCGCGGGTTTTCGCTGCTCGAGGCCATGATCACCCTGGTGATCATGCTGGTCATCATCGGTGGCGCCACCGCGCTCTTCTTCGAGAACCAGAACGCTACCACCGCCCACGTGGCGCTGGCGGAGCTGCGCACCAACATGCGCTTCGCCCTGGACACAATGGCCTCCGACCTGCGGGTGGTGGGTGCCTACACCAAGTGGGCGCCGCTGCAAGTTCTCCGGGGCGCTTACCAGTTCAACATTGTGGAGTGCACCAACAGCCAGTGGCAGCCGTTCGTCACCGGCCTGCAGCTGGGCCACTACGCCGGCTACGATGCCACCATCCCCGACCGGATCCGCGTGGTGGAGCCCGACATCATCAACGACGCCCAGCTCCGCGACGAGTACAATCCCCCCAGCTCCCAGTTCAAGGCGGTGAAGATCAACGGCGAGCCCTTCCAGGAGGGCGACCTGCTCCTCATCACCAACGCCCCCGTGGTGGACAACCCGTGGGATCCCGGCGCCCAGATCTTCGCCGACCTGTTCGTGCCCACCACCATCCAGGGCCCGCAGTCGGGCAATCCTTTCACCGAAGTGACCTTCAACGCCGGCGCGAACGATCCTTACGGCGTAAACGATCCGCAGGGCTTCCCGCAGTCGTATCCGCCGGGGTCCACCATCATGCGCATTCGTATCTGGGAATATTACATCGACACCAACATCCCCGACGTGCCGCGGCTCATGCGGCTGGAAGCACGGCCCAACGCCGTGCCCGAAGAAGTGTCGCGGTATGTGGAGGATCTCCAGGTGGCCATGGGCATCGACGCCGACGACGACAACAACATCACCGGCGCCGAATGGATCACCACGAATTTCCAGAACATCACCAACGCTCAGCTGCAGCACCTGCGGGCCATGCGCCTCACTCTCATCGGCCGGACCTTCGCCATGCCGGAGGTTATGGCCGGGGCGCGCACCGGCACCCAGGACATCTACTACCGGCGGCCGGGGATCGAGGACCGCTCCGCCGGCACCGTCCAGTCGATCCCGCAGTTCCGCGAGGTGTACACGCAGGTGGTCATGTTCCGGAACCTCCGGCCGGAGCCGGAGGAATGACGACGGCGCGCGCCACAGGAGGCATCGCATGAAACGACAACGCGTCAACAACAGGGGCGTGGCCATGATCATCGCCCTGCTCATCGTGATGGCCTTGGCCATGCTGGCTTCGGGCGTCATCCTGATCACTACATCCGAGGTCTACGTCACCCGCAACCAGGCGTACGGCAAGGAGGCGTTCTACGCCGCCGAAGCCGGCCTGATGCACGCCCGGCGGATGCTCCGCAACCTCTCCAGCCGTGAACAGATCTCGGCGATGTACCAGATCAACCCCAGCGTCAACGACTACGACTACGGCCCCACCGGCACCACCGGCGCCAAGTGGAAGCGGCTGCTGGATCCCAACAACGGCAACACGCATGTCGCCGCCCTCATCGACACCGGCTCCAACCGGCGCTACGCGGTGTACGTGGTCAACACCGATCCCACCGAATTGGACACCAACAACCTGCCCATCGAGGCCGACGGCTACTTTTACGTCCGCTCGGTCGGCGAGAGCTGGATGGGATCCCGCAAGATTCTGGAAGAGATGATTTTTCTGGATACGCCCATCGTCGACGCTTCGAAGGACTCCTTCGGCGGCGGCGAAGGGAACGTCAATCCGCAGAAATAGCCGGGCGCAAGAAGGAGGATCAATATGAATACCCGATGGCTGTGGCTCCTGATAATTCTGGCCCTGAGCGGCCTGTCGGCCGTGGCGCAGACGGGCCAGAACCAGCCGGTCTACGACCCCAACGACCCCATCGGCCGGCTGCTGCCCCCGAACATTCACTTCGTCATTGACGTGTCAGGCTCCATGTCCTGCCAGCCCAACGGTGCCAGCGGCGGCCAATGCTCCAACTACGACTTCGCCGGGCAGCGCACCGACTCGAAGATCTATATCACCAAGACGGCCATCAACTCGCTCATGAGCCGCGACAACCTCCGGTTGCGCTGGTCGTTCTGGATGTACACCAACTCCGACTCCTATGCGCTCGCCCACGACATCAACCGCTATTTCTCCAGCGGCCGCTGGTACAGCCGCTACGCCTACTTTCCCACCAACCTCTACACCGTCACGGAGCGGAGCGACGGCACCAAGGTGCGTACGTACGACACCTACTTCTTCACCGGCGCCGGCTGCAGCAGCGATCGGGACCGGTTGCTGGTGCCCCTGCCGCACGGCGCCGACAACGATCCGTTCATGTCCAGCGTCGATCCCGGCTACGACAACCGGGCCGCCATCAAGTCGTGGGTGGACCGCAATTTCGACCGCACCACCGGCACCCTCACCGTTCCCGGCCTGAGCTGGAAGTTTGCGACCGAACTGCCGGCCCGCGGCTCCACGCCCATCAGCTATTCGCTCCAGTCGATTGCCCGCTACCTGTTCAACCGGAATCTCGACAACACGGTGAAGGCCTGTTACTACTTTGATCTGCCGTCCGGCACTCACAAGAACTGGTCGCCGTACGAGAGCCAGACCGGCCTGACGCCGCTGCCCGATCAGTATTTCAACTGCCGCTACAACGCGATCATGCTCCTCACCGACGGCCGCGACACCTGCGCCGGCGTTAGCGCGGCGATCAGCGCCGCTGACAAGCTGCGCAGCCGGCACAAGGTGGATACCTTCGTCGTCGGGTTCGGCCTCCAGTCCGATTCCGACAAGGCCGGCCTCGACTCCATCGCCCAGGCCGGCGGCACCGGTTACGCCTACTTCGCCGACAACGAGGGCGACCTCCTCAACTCCCTGGAGAAGATTCTGGGGAGCCTCGGCAGCGAGATCAGCGGCGACACCGAGCCCATCCTGGGCTTCATCGAACCCACGGCCATCACGTTCCCGAAGGCCATGCCGGAGAAGGTCCTGCTCCAGAACGTGATGTTCAAGGCCTCCATGACGTACAGCCCCGTGTTCAAGGGGCACATGCGGGCCTTCCAAGCTCTGACCACCTCCACCCAGGAAGGCAAGATCGACTTCCTGACCGACTTCACCAAGAACTCCGACAACAAGCTGTGGGATTTCGCCGACTGGATCGACACCACGCCGCACACGGAACGCGTCGTCCTGTTCTTGGACGGCGATGATTTGAAAGAGTTCACGAAGACATCCAGCAACGTCATCGCATCCACCGCCGGTCTCGGCAGCCTCTCCAAGGACGAACTCGAACTGTTCATCACCTGGGTGCGCACCCTGCCGGTGGGTTCCATCACCTACTCGACACCGGCGTTCGTGGGCCCGCCGTCCCTGACCGCGTACGGCAGCGCCGAGTATCTCAACTGGGCCAAGAGCCTGCAGGACCGCATCCCCATGCTGCTGTTCGGCTCCAACGACGGCCAGCTCCACTGCGTGGACGTGGAGACCGGCGCCGAGCTGTGGTCCTTCATCATTCCGGCGGCCATCGAGGGGACCAGCACCCGACCGGCCCGGATTTACACCGAGCTGTACGCGTCCGGCGACGTCAACAGCCAGGGGCAGCCCGACGTGTACGGCGCCCGCATCTACAACCGCCGCCCGCACTTCTACTATATGGCGTCCTCGCCCAAGGTGATCGACGCGCGCGACAGCAGCGGCAACTGGCGCACGCTGTGCGTATTCGGCATCGGCGCGGGCGGCCGCGAGTACTACTGCCTGGACATCACCAATCCCGACAGCCCGGAGTTCCTGTGGCGCTTCAGCGGCACGACCGCGAACCCCCTGGGCGAGACCTGGTCCGTGCCGGCGCTGGGCCGCTTTGGCCCCGCCACCGCCGATTACCCCAACGGGGTGTTCGGCGCAGTGGTGGGATCCGGTTTCAACCTGAATCCGGCGTTCCCCGAACCCACCAAGCTGGGCAAATCGGTGTACATCCTCAAACTCACCGATCCGACCAACGGAGTGCCCTCGATCATCTACTCCTATCACATGGCTGACACCTCCACGACCGCATTCGGGGCGTCACCCACCGCCCTCGTGAGCCGGGTGGGGAACTGCTTCTTCGCCCCGCCGGTGGCCTTTGTGTCGCCGCGGGACCGCGATCCGTATGTGGATGAGGTCTACATCGGCGACTATGACGGCAACCTCTACCAGTTCGTCCTGGACAAGGCCAACATCACCAACACGACCGCCCGGCTGATGTTCCAGGCCAAGAACGGCACGCCCATCTACTCGGTGCCGTTTGTGGCCACGATCAACCTGCCCGGCATCGGCTACAAGACGCTCATCGCGTTCAACGAATACGGCAAGCCCATCGACTCGTCGTTCGGCGCCCGGTCGGCTGGCGTGATGTACTGCCTAGTTAAGGAGAACCTGCCGACGACCGGCGTCATCCCCGTTTCCGACCTGATCGCCAGCACCGGCGCGACCACCTCCTTCAATCCGAGCACCAGCAAGGGCTTCTATTTTGAGTTTCCGGGAGCCTCGGAAGGCGAGTCCTCGCCCTTCCGGCCCACGATCTTCTTCACCAAGGACCGGGCCTGGATCGCCACCACCTCCTACAAGTTTTTCGTCGGCGGCACGGGCTGCGATCCGATCAACCACACCGTCGGCGCCGGCACGTCCTTGGCGTACGTATTCAACGCGCTCAACGGCGGGTACTTCAATTCCACCCCGGTGGAGCTGTCATCCGCCGGCAGCTGGTACGGCCGCGCCTCGGCGTTCCACAAGGGCGCCCGCGGCGAGGGCTGGATCGATATCGGCACCGGCGAGACGTGGGGCTGGGGCTACAGTCAGAGCCACGACAAGTTCGAGAAGTTCGACGCCGCGGCCGGCAACATCACGTATGACATGAACCCCACGGCCGGCGTGGAAGTCCGGATGAATTACTGGCGCGAATTCAAATAGTTCGCCAACCCGGCCGGAAGGAATCTGCAGCCTTCCGGCCGTTTTTTATCTGCCGCCGTGCCGATTGGACACCGGCCGGCCAGGCGAGCCTACGGGAGACTTCTCATGAAACTGACACGCCTGATGACGGGGGCAATGCTCGTTGTGGCGTTCGGGGCGCTGGCGGCGGCCGATAACCCGACCACCCAGCAAGATCCGTCCAAGGGGACGAAGCCGCGCACTTACAATGACGAGTCGCTCAAGCAATACCGCGGGAAGGGTAACATCACCACTTCGGCGCAACCGCAGGCCGCCAAGACGGCCGGGAAATCCGGCCCGGCGGCGCCGGACGAAATGTTCATCGCCGATCTGGGCACGGAAGGTCAAGCCATCCGAAATGCTTATTACGCTGCGCGCAAGGACAACCAGCGGGGCAACGACGAACTGGCCAAACTCTCGGTGCGCTGGGCGGACTTGCACAAAAAGCTGAGCAGTGCCCGGACGTCGCGGGAGCGCACCCGCCTCCGGAAAGAGGTGAATGCCTTGCAGACGGAAATGGCCGACGCCACCCAGACGGTGAACCGGGCGGACCAGCGCATGCAGGATGCCCTGGAGAAGGCCGAAAAGGCCAAGATCCTGAAGCCGCCGCCGGCCGGGGTCAAGGTGGAAAAGGCCGCCGCGGCGCCCGTGGACCCGGGGCGCTGATCCAGAGTGCGAGCACCGGCGGCAGGGGAGGTCGATACCGTGAATCTGCGATACATGCTGGTTGGCGTGTTGCTGGCGGTTGCGCTGTCTGCTTGGGCGTTGCCGACGGATGTCCTCGTCCTGAACCTGGACCGCGACCAGACCGATACCGGACCCGACCCGAACAGTTCCACGACAAGCATCCGGGCGCTGCTCACGGAGCTGGGCTACTCGTACACGTACCAGGAAGTGAGCCTCCACGATCACACCACTCTGGCCGCGATCGACTACGGCGACTATCCGCTGGTCATCATCGCCGTGGGAGTCAACTGCCTGTTTCAGCACGCTCACATTTTCAATGCCGCGGAGGGGCAGCACCTGGTGGACTACCTGAACACCGGCGGCCGGGTATACATGGAAGGCGGCGATGTCTGGTACCAGGACCCGAAAAACAACGGCGGTTACAACTTTTGCGCCGCGTTCGGGATCAACTACAGCCAGAGCAGCGACGGCGGAGCCGCCGACTTGTGGCACATCCGCGGGCTGTCGGCCGCGGCGCCCGTCACCACGGGACTGGCGTTCGACTACGGGCAGGACAACTGCTTCATCGACGTGATCGTCCGTCAGCAGGGTGTGGGTACGCAGATCTTCAAGAACATCAAGAACGACCCGCCCAATTACACCGAAACGAGCATCGCCGTGGCCCGCGACGCCGGCACGTACCGGACCATCGCCAGTTCCTTCGAGTTCGGCGGCCTGGTGGACGGCGCGGGGAACAACACCCGGCGGCACCTGCTCGAGATGTACCTCGACTTTTTCGGCGTGGAGCCGGGCGGTTCCCGTTACGGCGACCTGGACGGGGACGGAGCGGTCACTGGGGCCGATCTGGTTCTGATGGCTGAATACCTGGCGGCGAACATTGCCGGCTTCGAGGTGGCGCTGGAGTGGGCTGACCTGGACACCTCCGGCTGCGTGGATGTCGTGGACCAGACCATCCTGGATCATTTCCTGGCCGGCCATATCCCGACGCTGCCATTCAGCCACTGACCGGCGGGAAGGGGTCGGGCATGGCAAAATGTTGGCGGTCCGGTGTCAACATCTTGCCCTGCACCTCAATTTGACGTACAATACACACACCAACGTCGTCGGGAGTATTGCCATGAAAAAACTGGCTTTCTGGATTGTGGTGCTCGCCCTGGCCGCGCCGCTCTCGGCCCAGAGCATTGTGGATCTGGCCAAGCAGACCCGGAAGGACCGCGAAAGCAAGAAGCCGGCCAAGGTTTACACCAACCAGGACTTGCGATCCAGCAAGGGGAATGTGTCCACTTCCGGCGTGCCGCAGCCGCCCGCCGACCAGACGCCGGCCGAAGGCGAAGCCGCTGAACCCGCACCCACCCAGGACCAGGTCAACGAGGAGTACCAGGGCCGGATTGTCACCAAGTGCCGCGAGCTCCAGGACCTCCGACGCCAGCGGGATGTGGCCCAGCTGAACCTGACCGACGCCCGCAACGCCTACATGAACGAGTCCAGCGGCCATTACGCCAACTCGGTGCTCAAGCCGCAATGGGACAAGGCCAGACAGCGCCTGGATGACCTGGAGGCCGGGTACAAGAAAGCTGAGGCCGAACTGGGCGAGCTCAAGGACGAGGCGCGCCGTAAATTGGTTCCGGCCGGAGTCATCCGCAAGGCGGAGGAGGAGGGCATGGCTCAGCCCCCGCCGAACCCGCCGACCAGGAAATAACCCCGTCGGCCCGGGCGGACGTACATGGAGACGGGGCGGGGCTGCCGATCCGTCGGCCATGTCACATCTCCTGGCTGATTTGAACCGGCGAATGAACACGCCCCATGAACCGAGCCGACGAACATCCTTCCCTCAAAAACCGGCCGGGTAACGACCCGCCGGCTCCTGGTGCGAGCCGGGTGCTGGTGGTCGAGGACCGCACGGCGCTGCGCCAGATGCTGACGGAATATCTGACAGGGAAGGGCTACCAGGTGGACGCCGCCGGCAGCCTCCAGGAGGGGTTGGCCCGGTTCCACGGTGCCCGCTACCACATGATCGTCCTCGATCTGAAGCTACCGGACGGTTCGGGCATGGAACTCCTGCGGACGGTCCGGCAGGCGGAACCCACCCAGCCGGTCATTTTGATGACCGCCTACGGCTCCATCGAGGAATCGGTCCAGGCCATCAAGTACGGAGCGGTGGATTTCATCCAGAAGCCCCTCAACCTGGAGCAGCTCCATGCGCTGATTCAGCGCGGCATCGAATTCCGCCGCCTGGAGGACGAGGTCCTGCTGTACCGCGAGGAATTCCGCGAGGCCCGCAAGCTGCCGCTGTTGATCAGCCGCAACCCGGCGATGGAGGCCGTGGCCCGGCAGCTCCAGCGGATGGCTGCCACGGGAGCCACCATCCTGCTGCTGGGCGAGAGCGGGACCGGCAAGGAGCTGTTCGCCCGGACCATCCATCTGCTCTCGCCGCAGTCGGCGGGGCCGTTCGTCGAGGTCAACTGCGCCGCCATCCCCGAGACGCTCATCGAGAATGAACTGTTCGGCCATGTGCGGGGGGCGTACACCGGCGCGGAGTCGGCGATGAAAGGCAAATTCGAGCTGGCGATCGGCGGCACGCTCTTTCTGGACGAGATCGGCGACATGCCGGTGGGGGTTCAGGCCAAGCTGCTCAAGGCGCTCGAGGAAAAACGGATCAGCCCAATCGGCGGCACGTTCCAGGTGGCCGTCGACGTGCGGATCGTCGTGGCCACCAACCGCGACCTGGAGACGGAGATGGCCGAAGGGCGGTTCCGCCGGGATCTGTTCTTTCGGATCGGTCAGTTCACTGTCAGCATTCCGCCGCTGCGGGAACGGCCCGAAGACATCCAGCCGCTGGCCGAACACTTTCTGCGCGAGGCGGCCGCGCGATTCGGACGGCCCCAGCCGGTCCTGGATGCGGCGGCGGTGCAGGCCCTTGAGCGGTACGCCTGGCCCGGCAACGTCCGCGAGCTCAAGAACCTGGTGGAGCGGGCGGTCATCATCGACGACGATGGCCGCCTTGATCCGGACGACCTGTTCCCCGGCCCCGGCCGGAGCGCAACCGGGCCGGTCCAGGCGTCTCTCGAAGGATTTGACCGGATCGGACTGGACGCCTGGCTGCAGCGCGAGCAGGCCGTGCTGGAACGCGAGGCGTTGGCGCGCCTGCGGGCGCGTCATCCCGCGGACCTGCCGGGCCTGGCGGCGGCCCTGGGGCTGACCGAAGCCGAAACCGCGCGCCGATTGAAACGCCACCGAATTTCCTGACACGGTTTTTTCCCATGCGTCTGAAGGAAGCCATCGCGGAACACGGCTATCGGCGTGAGAACCCGGTGCTTCCGTTTTTCCCCTACCTGCACGAGCACCGCCGCGAATTGCACCAGTTCCTGGAGCGGCTGGCCGCAGCCGGCCCGCTGACCGCCGTGGGCCTGATCTATCCGGGCCGGCCGGTCTTGGCCGACTGGCCGGTGCGGGCCGACGACTGGAGCCTGGAGCGCGAGTGGGACCTTCTCCAGTTCATCTACTTTCTGAAGCAGCGGCTGGCGCTGCCGGTGGTGCTGGCCATCCACTATCTGGACATCTGCCGCTTCGGGGTGATCCCCTACGCCCAGGAGGGCCACACGATCGGAATGGACGCCCTGCTGGTGCGGGATCCGTTCCCCGAGGAGCTCGATTTCTTCTCCGCCGAGCTGTCCGCCGGCGGCGTAGGGCTGGCGTTCGCTCTCGACGACGGTCTGCCGGAGCCGGACTGCGAACGCCTGGCGGAGTACGCGTCGGCGTTCCTTTACTGGACGGCGGCCGCCGCGGTCGTCCCCGGTGAGTGGGCGAACCGTCGGACCGACCTGCGCCTGTTTCGAAAGGCCGAGCCGCCGGACGGGCCGCCGCCGGCCGGGCGGACCGCGTGGGTGTTGGAACAACCTACGGGGCTGACCGTATGGGAGCCCGACTGGGCCACCATAGACGTCGCCGCTACGGTTGGCCGGATTCGCGCCTGGACCGGTGGCGAGGGAGGCGGTGCATGAGGCGCGTGTCGGCCATCGTCATCGCCTGCAACGAGGAGCGGAGCCTGCCGCGGGCGCTGGCCAGCCTGGCCTGGGCGGACGAGATCGTGGTGGTGGATTCCGGCAGTACCGACGGCACTGTGGCGGCGGCCGAGGCGGCCGGTGCCCGTGTGTGCCACCGCGACTGGACCGGCTTCGTTGACCAGAAAAATCACGCCTTGGATCAGGCGACGTCGCCATGGGTATTCTCGCTGGACGCCGACGAGGAGTGCGCGCCGGAATTGATCGCGGAGATCGTCCGTTGGCGGGATCAACCCGAGGCCGAGGGCGATCCAGCGGGCTACCGCCTGCCCCGCTTGGCCTGGTTCATGGGACGCTGGATCCGCCATTCCGACTGGTACCCCGATCACCAGCTTCGCCTGTTCCGCAAGGATGCGGGCCGCTGGACGCCGCGGCGGGTGCACGAGTCGGTCCATGTGGCGGGGGCGGTGGGGACGTTTGCATCCCCCATCCGGCACTATCCGTACGAAGATCTCGGCGATTACCTCCGCAAGATGGACGCCTACTCCCGGCTGGCTGTCCAGGACCTGTGGGAGCGGGGGCGGCGGGCGTCGGCGGCGAAGGTGCTGGGTGCGCCCCTGGCGGCGTTTGTCAAAAGCTACGTGTTCAAGCGGGGCTTTCTGGATGGCGGACCGGGTGTCGTCGTGGCGGGAATGTCGCTGGTGTCCACGTTCTTCCGCTATGCCCGGCTGTACGAGATGGGGACGGACCATGAACCGCACGCCGACGCCGAGTGATCCTCCGGTTCTGCTGGTGGACGACGAGCCGGCGTGGCGCGGCGGCCAGGAGTCGCTGTTCAGCCTGGCGGCCACATGGGAGTCGGCCGGGCGCCCCTTCGCGCTGGCGTGCGCCGTCGGTGGCGAACTGGAGCGCCGCGCCCGGGAGCGGGGCTGGCCGGTGCGGCCGTTCGCGCCGGGCGGGGAACTGTCGCCCCGCGTCTGCCGGTGTTTCACCCGCTGGCTGGACGAGATTGCGCCCGGCGTCATCCTCTACAACACGCCCAAGCCGGTCACGGCCGGCCTGCTGGCATCCCGGTGGCGGCGGCGACCAGTGCGGCACGTGGTGGCCCGACGGGTTGTGTTTCCGCTCCGAGACCACCGCCTGTCCCGCTGGAAGTACCGTCAGGCGGACCATTTCATCGCTATCTCCGCGGCGGTGGCTGCGGCGCTCCGCGACTCCGGCATCCCGCCGGCACAGATCACCGTCGTGCCCGAGGGGCTCGACGTGGCCGCCTTCGATGCGGTGGCGCCGGCGCACGAGGAATTCCCGCGGCGCGCCGGATGCACGTTCGGCTGCCTGGCCGCCCTGACCCGGGAGAAGGGCGTGGACGTGCTGCTCGACGCGCTGGCCCGACACCGGAGGCGGTTTCCCGACTCCGCCCTGCGGGTGGCCGGCACGGGCGCCGAGGCGGAGGCGCTGAAGCGGCAGGCCGAGGCGCTTGGTTTGGCCGAATCCGTCCGGTTCCTCGGATTCCGGTCCGATGTCGCCGCCGTGGTCAAATGCCTCGACGCCGTGGTGCTCCCGTCGCGGGCCGAGGGCTTCGGACGTGCCGCCCTGCTGGCGATGGCGGCCGGCCTGCCGGTCGCCGCCGCCGCTACGGGCGGCATCCCGGAAGTGGTGGTCGACGGCGTCACCGGCTGGCTTTGCGTGCCGGATGATCCGGACGCGCTGGCCGGCCTTCTAAACCGGCTCGCCGGCGAGCCGGAGAGGGCTCGAGCCCTGGGGGCGGCGGGACGCGCGCGGCTGCTGGAGCGGTTCACGGTGGTGCAGATGAGCGAACAGACGGCGGCGTGTATCGACAAATTGCTTGCCCCGGCGGGCGGATCCGGTGACAATCCGTAAACGAAATATTCCGCGAGGTGGAAGTCCCATGGCCAACGCATCGTTTCCCACACTGCTCCAGGTTGACCTGCCGGGCTTCGAGCGGGTCGGCAGCGGCA
The DNA here is from genome assembly GCA_012517875.1 of Acidobacteriota bacterium. NCBI lineage: Bacteria > Pseudomonadati > Acidobacteriota > Acidobacteriota bacterium. Next base: position 27,071 of record JAAYUB010000108.1, read on the forward strand.
AGGTCCGCGAGATGTTCGCGGTGGACGACCGCTTGTTGATCGTGACGACCGACCGGATCTCCGCCTTCGATTGCATCCTGCCGGTGGGAATTCCATACAAGGGGATCGTTCTCAACCAAATTTCGTTATTCTGGTTCCACAAGTTCAAGGATCTGCTCCCCAACCACCTGCTGTGCGGTCGGGTGGACGAGATGCCGCCGGCGCTGCATGCGCATGCCGAGAGTCTGCGGGGCCGCTCCATGTTGGTGCGGCGCGCCGCGGTGCTGCCGGTGGAGTGCATCGTCCGCGGCTACCTGGCCGGATCCGGATGGAATGAATACCGCATGGACGGCACCATCTGCGGCCTGCCGCTACCCGGCCGGCTGAGCGAGAGTGACCGGCTGCCGCAGCCCATTTTCACACCGTCGACCAAGTCCGTGTTCGGCCACGACGAGAACATCTCCTTCGATGACATGTGCGGCATTGTCGGCGCGGAGAAGGCCGAGCGGGTGCGGGCGCTGTCGCTGGCGCTGTACCAGCAGGCCGCCGCCTACGCCGAAGGGCAGGGGATCATCATCGCCGACACCAAGTTCGAATTCGGCGACATCGACGGCCAGCTTGTCCTGGTGGACGAGGTGCTTACCCCCGACTCCAGCCGGTTCTGGCCGGCCGACGGATACAAACCGGGTCGGCCGCAGCCGTCGTTCGACAAGCAGTATGTCCGCGACTACCTGCTGGGACTCGACTGGGATCGGCAGCCGCCGGCGCCGCCGTTGCCGGAACCGGTGATCCAGAAGACCTCGGAGAAGTACCTGGAAGCCTACCGGCGGCTGACGGGTGTGGACCTGCTGGCCAAACGCTAAACCGACTCGCCGTGCCGCGGGCGGGCGCCGTCCCGGCGGCAGTGCAAGGACATGCCGTGAATCTGCTCGACCTGGTGTTCATCCTCGTGCTGGTGGGCTCGGTGGTGCTGGCCATGTTCAAAGGGCTGTTCAAGGAACTGGTCTCGATCGCGGCCCTCGTCGTCGGCGTGATCGTCGCGGGGCAGCTGTACCGGCAGGGGGCGCGGCTGCTGGCGCCTTGGATGGGTGAGTCCGAGCTGCGGTCCGCCCTCGGGTTTCTGGTGGTGTTCTTCGGCATTCTGCTGGCGGCCGGGCTGATCATGTTCATCGTGGACCGCATCCTGAAGTTCACCCATCTGAAGTGGATCGACCGGCTGCTGGGCGGGCTGTTCGGGCTGTTGCGCGGCTGGCTGGTCTGCGCGGTGATCGTTCTGGCGATGACCGCGTGCGGCTGGCAGGTGGCTCGCCTGCGGAAATCCGGACTGGCGCCGTACCTGCTCATGACCGCCCGCGCCGCGATCCTGCTGGTGCCGGCGCAGCTGCGACAGGAATTCGAAGCCACCTACAGAAGCATTTATCGCGGCTGGCTCGATGAGATGCCGGGGTACCGTCCGGCGGCGGACGACAACGGGACGGATTCCCCGAAAACCCCTTGACGACCTGTTGACAATATTTGCTTGGCGACAGCCGCTGTGGTATACTGGGCGCCGTTTCGCTGAATGACGACGGCTTGGAACGGGAATATGAAAGCAATTAAAAACACCCTGCGGGCCGACCTGGAATCGTACGTCGGCGGGTGCGTCAAACATGGCATCGGCTACAAGGACGCGCTCGTCCAGATGGACATGGAGTACATCATGCAGGTGCTGGCGCAGACCCGCTACAATATTTCCAAGTCGGCGGACATGCTGGGTATCAACCGCAACACCCTGAGCAAGAAAATTGTGGAATTCAAGAAATTCGAGCGGTTCCGCAACCACCAGAAAATTCACAACGGCCGATAGCTGGCCGGACTCCTTTTTCCCCCCCGCCAATAAAGCTGCGCTCGAGCGGGAAGCCGCCCGGCGGCGCCGTGCGCCCGCGCGCGTCGAGGTGCGGATCGCGGACTACCGGAGCACCGTCGTCCGCGTGGTGCGGCGGGGCGAGCTATGCCGCGTGAGCGTCCACAGCCGATTGGCGGCGGCACCGCCCGGCGTGTTCGCTGCCGCGGTGCGGTGCGTGTGGGACCGGCTGGACCGGCAGGCGCCGGACCCAGCGGATGTGCGCGCACTCGCCGCCTTCCTGCGGGATCATCGGGCGGCGGTCCCCCCGCCGACGCCGGCCGGATCCGCAGCCGGCCGCCACGTGGATCTCGCAGCCGTCTGCCGTTCGGTCAATGCGCGGTTTTTCGGCGGGCAGGCGCCGGTGGTCGGTGTGATGTGGACACCGCGCCGGTCATTCCGCCGGCTGGCGGACTGCCATCCCGAGGCGGGGATCATTCGGGTAAGCCGGCTCCTGGACAGTCCGCGGGTGCCACCGTACTACATCGAATACTTGATCTACCACGAGCTGCTGCATCTCGTCGTCCCGCCGGTGATGCGCGGCGGACGGCGCTGCTTTCACCACCTGGCATTCCAACGCCTGGAGCGCCGATTCCCGCAGTACCGGGAGGCGCGGGAGTATCAGGAGCAGATGCTGCTGTCGCTGGCCAGGGCGGCCAGGTAATCCAGCAGCGCTTGCGGCTCGGTCAGGGCGTAGATCCGCTGCCGGTGCGCCGCCGCCGCCGGGATGCCGTGCACCCACCACGAACAGAATTTTTTCAACTCCCCCATGATCCGAACAGGCGGTCCGGCGGCGATGATCTCGCGGCACACGGCGACGCAGAGCTCCAACAGCGCCTCCGGTTCGGTGGGCGCGAACGCGCCCGTCTCCAGAAAATCGGCGGTCTGCCGCAAGAGCCATGGATTGCGGGTGACGCCCCGCCCCACCATCACCGCGTCGCAGCCGGTTGTGTCGAACATCGCCGCGGCGTCGGCCGGAACCAGGATGTCGCCGTTGCCGACGACCGGGACGCGGCACGCCGCCTTGAGCTGCCGGATGTGGTCCCAGTCCGAACGGCCGGAGAAGCGCATGGTCCGTGTCCGCGGGTGGAGGGTGATGGCGTCGACGCCGCTGTCTTCGGCCAGGCGGCCGATTTCGAGGAAGTTGATCCGATTGGCGTCATAGCCGGAGCGGATCTTCACGGTCACGGGGACGGACACCGCCCGGCGGACCGCCGTCAGGATCCGCGCCAGCTGCGGCGGGTCCTGCAGCAGGTAGGCGCCGCCATGGTTTCGAAGCACCTTGCGCGCCGGGCAGCCGGCGTTGATGTCGACGATGTCGGCGCCCGCCGCGACCGCCTGAAGCGCCGCGTCCGCCATCGCCTCGGGCCGTGAACCGTAAATCTGGATGGCGAAGGGCCGCTCCACCGGATCGGCGGCCATCATCGCCAGGGTGCGGCGCTGGCGGCGCACAATCGCTTCGACGCTCAGCAACTCGGAGACCGTGAGGCCGCAGCCGCCAAGCTGACGAATCATCCGCCGGAACGGCCGGTCGGTGATCCCGGCCATCGGGGCCAGAATCACGTTGGGTCTCACTGTCACCGGACCGAGCTGCATGCTGCCGTACATGACCGCCGTACTCCTGCACATCTGCGCGGGGCCTATTGAAACACATCCCGAACGGTCGGACAATGTTGAACTTTTCCGCGAAAGCGTCTAGAATCCCACCGAGCCGATCAATCCGTTCGGGGAAAAGACCGGCCGGCGTGCAGCTCAGCCAGCAGAGCGAATCCGTAACCGCTAGCGGATTTCTAAATGGAGAAAACGGCACCATGCGTGCCGGAATCCGGCGGACGCAGCGATCGGCCGAAAAGGAACAGCGGACATGGACATCGTCGGCACATTCGCCATCTTGAAATTGGCCGTGGGCCCCAGCTCGTCGCACACCCTGGGGCCCTTTTTGGCCGCTCGGGATTTCCGCCGCCGCCTGGAGGCAGCGCGCCCGGCCGCCGGCGCCCACGTCCGGGTGCACCTGTTCGGGAGCCTCGCCCTCACCGGCCGCGGTCACCTGACCGATCTGGCCGTGACGGCGGGACTGGCCGGCTGCGAACTGGACATCGAGCCGCCGGCCGACCTGCGCGCCATCGCGCAGGAGATCCGGCAGCACGGCCGCATCCTGGCGGGCGGGGCGGCGGTCGGTTTCCGCCCGGAAGAGGATGTTATCTTTGACGTCCAGCGCCGGGACGTGCCGCACCCGAACACTCTGCGCTTCGAGCTGCTGGACACGGACAGCCGCGTGCTGGCCGAGTCCGAGTACCGGTCGATCGGCGGTGGCCGCATCGCCGGGGGCGGATCCGAGGGAGCGTCGCCGCAGGCGCCGGTGACGGCGCATCCCTCGCTGAGCCGCGTCATCGACGACTGTCTGGAGCAGGGCATCGGCTTGGCGGCGTACGTCCGCGAACGGGAGCGGACGTTCGGCGGCCTGGATACGGCGGCCGTCGACACGCGACTGGCACGACTGTGGGCAGCCATGACCGGCGCCATCGACGCCGGTCTCCAGGCCGAGGGCGTACTGCCCGGCCGGCTGAAGCTGCCGCGGCGGGCGGCGGAGATGTTCACCAGCTTCCAGCGCAACATCCGCCATTGGCGCGTGCTGCCGCAGGAAGTCACCCTGGCGGCTGTGTACGCCATCGCCGTGGCGGAGCAGAACGCCGCCGGCGGGCGGGTGGTCACCGCGCCCACCTGCGGTTCCGCCGGCGTCGTGCCGGCGGTGCTGCGGATGCTGCAGGAGCGGTTTCGCCTGGCGGACGAGGCGATCTACGACGCGCTCCTCGTGGCGGCCCTGGTGGGCGGCGTCGTGGCGGCCAACGCCTCGATCGCCGGCGCCGAGGTGGGGTGCCAGGGCGAGGTGGGCACGGCGAGCGCCATGGCCGCCGCGGCGGCCTGCCACCTGCTGGGCGGCACGGTGCTCCAGGTCGAGTCGGCGGCGGAGATGGCGCTGGAGCACCACCTTGGGCTGACCTGCGACCCGGTGCAGGGGCTGGTGCAAATCCCGTGCATCGAGCGGAACGCCGTGGGCGCGGTCACCGCGCTCAACGCCGCCAACCTGGCGCTGCTCAGCAGCGGCGCCCACCGGATCAGCTTCGACCAGGTGGTGGCCACCATGAAGCAGGTGGGGCAGGACATGTCGGCGAAATACAAGGAAACCGCACTGGGCGGACTGGCGGCGGCGGATGTCGCGGCGCCCCGGCGCCCCGGTGCCGACGCGTGACGGCGAGCGACAATCTAGAAGGTGAGGTCGATGGATAAACAGGAACTGATGCGACTGCTGGCCGAGTTGATCGAGGAGTCGAAAGTGGGGCTGCTGGCCACGGTGGACGCCGACGGGCATCCGCACGTCCGGTGGATGGTGCCGGCCCTCCTGCGGGGCCGGGCCGGCTCGCTGTACACCGTCTCGGCGCCGGACGCGCCGAAGATCGCCCACCTGGAAGAACACCCCGACGTGGAATGGATCATCCAGACCCGGGCCATCCACCGCGTCATCAATCTGCGGGGTCGGATGTACGCGGTGGACAACCCCTCGCTGCGCAACGAGGTGCTCGAAACCATGGGCCGGCGACTGACCGCCTTCTGGCAGCAATCGGCCGACACCGCGTCCTTCGTGGTGCTGGAAACCGTGCTGGCGGAAGCGGCGTACTACCTGCCCATGAAGGGCATTCGGTTCGTCGTGCCGCTGGCGGAGTGACGCGATGGCCAAGCAAGAGGATCTCACAGCCTACGGGCGGGAACTGACCACGCAGCTGCTGCGGGACATGGTGCTGATGCGTCGGTTCGAGGAGAAGGCCGGCCAGATGTACGGCCTGCGCAAGATCGGCGGCTTCTGCCATCTTTACATCGGGCAGGAGGCCGTCGCCACCGGCGCGGTGGCGGCGCTGGACCTGGTTCGCGATTACGTGATCACCGCCTACCGCGACCACGGCCACGCGCTGGCGTGCGGCATGGATCCCGGGGCGCTGATGGCCGAGCTCTACGGCAAGGCCACCGGCTGTTCCAAGGGCAAGGGCGGCTCCATGCACCTGTTCGACGCCCCGCGCCATTTTCTCGGCGGGCACGGCATCGTCGGTGGACAGATCCCGCTGGCCGCCGGCGTCGCCTTCAAGATCCGCTATCGGGATGAGGGCGGCGTGGTCCTCTGCTTCTTCGGCGACGGTGCCATCCACCAGGGTGCGTTCCACGAGAGCCTCAATATGGCCAAGATTTGGAAGCTGCCGGTGATCTTCATCTGCGAAAACAACCA
>JAAYUB010000109.1 GCA_012517875.1 Acidobacteriota bacterium
AAAAGAGACCGGAGTTCGAGCGGCCGCCTTCCGCGCTGATCATACCAATCCGAACGCCCTCGTGCCAAGGAGATCATGCGCCCGATTTTTCATCATGCTGAAAAATCTTTTTGACTTCTAACGGAGTATCTTTGTGGTGAAAACTGCCGATGTTCGATGTCCGCTATATGACCAGCAGTGACGCCACACTGAGCACCGACAGGATCACCAGCATGGCCAAGGCGGCGCGCCCCAGGCGCACGCCGCCGAAGGCGAAGGCGTAACCGGCCTTGGCGAAGTTGTTGCTCGCCGTGGCCACCACCACCGCCGCCGCGGCCGTGGCGACGAAGCTGGCGTCGGCCAGGGACTGGGCCAAGCCCAGAATGAACGGGTCCACGTCCACGAGGCCCAGGATCAGCGCCAGTCCGAAGACGCCTGTCTGCCCGAACTGCTGGAAGGCGAACCGGGTGGCCACCAGCATGGCCACGAAGATCGCCGCGAACAGGAAGGCGGTTCCCAGCTCCAGCGGGTTGCGGCCGGGCTTGTAGTCGGCCCCGTTGTTCCGCTCCTGCCGGCGAAGGCACCGCCACATCCACCAGCCGCCGCCGCCGAGCGCCAGCAGGCCCAGCGCCAGGAAGAGCACCGCCAGCCGGTCGAACAGCGGCCGGCCGAACAGGAACAGCAGTGCCAGGATCCGCAGGTACATGATCCCCGACGCCATCACGATTCCGCCGGCGTAAGCGGCCGGCTCCGGCTTGTCCTTGGCCTGCTTCGCCAGGACCACAGTCGTGGCCGTGCTCGAGTAGATCCCGCCCAGCAGCGAGGCGAGGAACAGGCCGCCGCGGTCGTGGAACCGGCGCTGCAGCAGGTAGCTGGCGTAGGAGATGCCGCTCACCGCGATCACCACCAGCCACGCCTTGTACGGATTGATGGCGAACGGCGTGTACTCGCGGTTGGGCACCACCGGCAGGATCACCGCGGTGATGATGAGGAACTTGGCGAAGGTGGCCACCTCGTGGGCCGAGATCCGCTGGGCCAGGTTCTCCAGCACGTGCTTCATGTGGACGAGGAGCACCACCACCACCGTCGCCGCCAGCGCCAGCCAGTACTCACCCGACGCGACCACCGCCCCCAGGGTGTAGGTGGCCAAGGCCGAAAACTCGGTGGTGAAGCCGGGCAGGTCGCGCTCCACCTTGGACCAGTAGAGGATCGCCAGCAGCGTCCCCAGCACCAGCAGCCCGGCGGTGAACGGGATGTAGTCGCCCGGCGCCACCACGGTGAGGAGGAAGCCGCTGATGGCGATGAGGGGATAGGTCCGGACGCCGCCGAAGAAGAATGTGGGCTTGGTCTCCCGGCGCTCCTCCAGCTGGAAGCCGATCATCAGCGACAGGAACAGGGTGACCATCAGGCCGATGCCTTCGGGCGGCACGTTGGCCAGGATCCACTGCATCATGGGCGCTTGCCTCTCTGCCGGCGATCGATCACGGGATGAATCGGGTCGATTATATCATCCTCCTTGGATTTTGCAGCGTCCGCCGCTATACTGGTGCGGGCTACCAAGCCCCCGCCCGATCTCCCCCGACGAGGCCCGCCCGCCATGTCCATGAAAGACGATCTGCTGAGGATTCTCGACCAGCTCCACCGGGAGCACGTGTCCAGGCAGGAGCTGGCCGAGCGGCTCGACGCCGGCGCGGAGGACCGCCAGGCGTTCCGCGCGGCCGTGCGCGAGCTCGAGGCCGACGGCGTGCTGATCCGCGTCAAGCGGAACTACTACGCCGTCCGCGGCCGGGCCCGCCTGGTCACGGGCAAGCTGCAGTGCCACCGGAGCGGGTTCGGCTTCGTCATCGCCGATCCCGACTGCCACCCCGGCGGCGACGTGTACGTCCGCGCCGCCGATCTCGGCGACGCCACCCACGGCGACCGGGTGGCGGTCCAGCTCCTCGACGCCCGCCCGGGCGCCGCGCCGGAGCCGCCCCGCCCCGGCCGGTCCGGCCCCCGGCTCGAGGGGCGGGTCGTCCGCGTCCTGGAACGGGGGACGCCGCGGATCATCGGCCGGATCCTGTTCCTGAAAAAGCCGGTGGTGATCCCGCTCGACCCGCGGTTTCACTATACCGTGCACCCCGTGAACACCGATGCGTTCGAGCTGGCCGACGGTGACATTGTTTCGGTGTCCCTGACCACGGAACCGTCCACCCGCACACGGCCCGAAGGCCGGATCGTGGCGCTGGTGGGCAAGCCCGACGACCCGGAGCTGCCGTACAAGATCGCCCTGAGCCAGCACGACATCCCCACCGAGTTCCCGCCCGAGGCCCTGGCCGAAGCGCGGCGCGCACCGAAGGCGATCACCGCCGTGGAACTCGCCGACCGCGCGGACCTGCGCCACCTCCCGGCCGTCACCATCGACGGCGAAACCGCCTTCGACTTCGACGACGCCGTCAACGCCGTGCGGTGCCCCGATGGCCATTACACCCTCTGGGTGCACATCGCCGATGTCTCCCACTACGTGCCTCCTGACGGCGCCGTGGACCGCGACGCGCTGCGCCGCGGCACCTCGGTCTATTTCCCCGACCGGGCCGTCCCCATGCTTCCCGAGGACCTCTCCAGCGACATCTGCTCCCTCCTGCCCGACCAGGACCGCTTGACGTTCACGGCGGAGCTCACCATCGACGGCCGCACCGGTCGGACCACCGCCGCCCGATTCGTGCCCTCGGTGATCCGCTCCCGGGCCCGGCTGACCTACACCCAGGTCGCCGCCATCCTCGACGGCGACCCGTCGGCGCGGGCGCAGCACCCCAAGTTGGCCGCCGAGTGCGACGGCATGGCTGAGCTGGCCCGGTTGCTCAACGCGCGGCGGCGGCAGCGCGGCGCCATCGACTTCGACCTGCCCGAAGAGGAGGTCCGTTGCGACCCGGCGGGCGCTGTGATCGGGATCTTCAAGGCGGAGCGCACCTTTGCCCACCGGCTCATCGAGGAGTTCATGCTCGCGGCCAACGAGGCCGTGGCTGCGTACTTCCAGTCCCGGGAACTGCCCTTCATCTACCGGATCCACGAACCGCCCGACGCCATGAAAGTGCAGGAGCTGGCCGAGACCGCCGCCTGCTTCGGCTACGCCTTCGATCCGAATGCGGAGGCGTTCACGCCGCGCGACTTCCAGGCGCTGGCGGATCGGTTCGAGGATTCGCCGGTGGGCCAGTACCTCGCCTACGTCATGCTGCGGACGTTCAAGCTGGCCGTGTACTCGGAGCGCAACAGCGGCCACTTCGGGCTGGCCGCCGACGACTACACCCACTTCACCTCGCCCATCCGCCGCTACCCCGACCTGATCGTTCACCGGCTGCTGCGTCACGCGCTGGCCCATCCCGACAGCCCCACGCCGCCTGGCTATGACACCGCCGCGCTCCACGAGATCGCGGTGCGCGCCTCGGAGCGGGAGCGCGAGGCGGTGGAAGCCGAGCGGGAGGTGCTGGCCTGGAAGAAGGCCGAGTTCATGCAGCAACACGTGGGCGGTGAGTTCGAGGGATTCGTCTCCGGCCTCCGACCGTCGGGCCTGAATGTGCAGTTGACGCGGTTCTTCATCGAAGGCTTCGTCCCCCTGTCCAGTCTCATGGACGATTACTACGTTTTCGACGAACGGCGGCACCTGTTCTACGGCGAGCGGGGCGGCCGGGTGTTCGCTCTGGGCACGCCGGTGACGGTGCGGGTGGACCGTGTGGACATGGTCCGGTGCCAGACGGACTTTTCGGTGGTCGGCGGCGGCGGGGTCGCAGCGGACGCGCCGCGGTCCGAGGCGCGCCGGCGCAGTCGCAGCGCCGCCGGACCGACGTCGGTCAAGGGCCGGAGCACCGCCCGCCGGGCGGAGGCGAAGAGCGTCCGGCCGCGGGTCAAGACGCACCGGGTCAAGCCGCCCAGCCGCCGGCGGGACGGCGGCTCCCGCCGCCAGGGCCGGCGCTCGCGCTGAACGGACGGCGCGCAACCGCCGCCGCGATCCGCTGTAACCTGGACCGTCCGGCCAGCGTATAATAAAACCACTGAGACTCCGTGGGAGGCCGCACATGCATCGCATCATCGTCGGTTGGATCGCCCTGGCGCTCCTGATCGCCCCGCTGGCGGCTCAGGAGGAGGAGGCAGTCAAGACCGATCCCAACACGGTCAAGAAGGCGTCCGCACTGTTCGACAAGGGTGTTCAGGCCGCCCAGAAGGGCGACCTGGCCGGAGCGGAACAGCTCTTCCAGCAATCGCTCAAGACCTATCCGCTGGTCCCCGGCGCCTATGTGGAGCTGGGCAAGATCGCCATGGCCCGCCAGAACCCCGCCCAGGCGTTGGAATTCTACCTCAAGGCCCGCGACACCTACCACGCCCTGCACGACCAGAAGCTCAAGGATTTAAATCGCGTTCAAAACGAGGAGCGGCAGCGCGCCCAGAACAGCCAGACCGCCCGGAATTCCACTTCCGGCAGCGGCGGCTTCGCCAAGAACGCCGTCATCGAGTCCCGCAACCAAATGACCGAGGACCAGCGCGACATCGTCAAGGAGCACCAGGAGGTGGATATCCCCGCCCTGTTTTATCTCTACCTGGGCGGCGCGTACATGCGCCTGGGCAAGCACGACCTGGCGGAGCAGGAGTTCACGGCCGGCATTCGGCGGGATCCCGCGCTGGCGCCCCTCCACTTCAACCTGGCCGTGGTGTACCTGGTCAAGGGACGGTACGACCAATCGGCCGCCGAGGCACGCACCGCCAGAGATCTGGGGTTCCAGCTTCCGCCCCAGTTCGTCCAGGACCTGGAGAGTCGCGGCAAGCTCAAGCTGTAAGGGTCGGTCGTCGCCATCCGACCGCACCCGGCAGCCAGCCGGACGGCCCCCAACCGGGCGGCATCCCCCCGTTTTCCGACACATTTCCGGCTTTTCAAACCGGTTGTTTTCGGTTACAGTCATAAGTGAATGATTTCACCAACTCACTCCGAACGCTGGCCGGGTGTTGTCGCCCGCTGGGTGGTGGCCGTGCTGGGCTGGGCCGCCGTGCCGGTTCTGTTCGCCCTGGATCCGGCCAAACCGCTCAACCAGTTTGTGATCGATCACTGGACCACCGAGCACGGCCTGCCGCAGAAGGCGGTCACGGCGGTCACCCAGACGCGGGACGGCTACCTCTGGGTGGGCACGTTCGACGGAATCGCCCGGTTCGATGGGATGCGCTTCACCATCCTGGACAAATGGAATCTGCCGGTTCTCGGCAGCAACAACATCTTCGCCATCCATGAGGATCGCGCCGGCGACCTCTGGATCGCCACGTCCGACGGTCTCGCCTGCCGGCGCGGCGGCCGCTGGATCCGTTACGACACTTCCCACGGGTTGACAAGCAATTTCATCCTGACCATCCACGAGGATCCATCGGGCCGGATGTGGTTCGGCACAACCCACGGCCTCTGCTGGTTCGCCGACGGGGTGTTCGTGACGGAGACGCTGCCCGGGGCGCCGAATCGGGAATATGTGTCCGCCGTTGTCCATGACCGGGACGGCCGGCTCTGGGTGGGCACCGACGGCGACGGCCTGTTCATCATCGAACACGGCCGGTCAACCCGCTTCGACGAGCGGAACGGGCTACCGGGCAATCAGGTTCGGGCCCTGTGCCACGATCCCGCCGGGCGAATTTGGGTGGCTACCAGCCGGGGGCTGGCCCGCTTCTCAGCCGGGCGGCCGGAACCCCTCGCCCTGCCCCCCCGGCTCGCGGAAGTCGAAGTGCGCGCCCTGCGCGTGGACCACCAGGGTCTGGTGTGGATCGGCGCCAGCAACGGCATGCTGTACCGGTACCGCGACGGCGAGTTCGAGGCGGTCAGCCTGGAGCGCGGGCTGCTCAACAACTCCATTTATACCATCTGGGAGGACCGCGAAGGAAGTCTGTGGCTGGGCACGTACCGCAACGGGCTCATGCGCCTGAAGGACAACAATTATCTGATTTTCAACTCGCAGAGCGGCCTGCCCATGGACGTGGTGCGCTCACTCTTCGAGGATCGGGCCGGACGGGTCTGGATCGGCACCGTCGGCGGCGGCCTGGTCCGCTATGCCGACAACCGGTTTGACGTGTACGACCGCGCCGACGGCCTGCCCGACGACCGGATCTGGGCGTTCGCCGAAGCCGCCGACGGCTCGCTCTGGGTGGGCACCTACGGGGGCGGCATCTTTCAGTTTCGGGACGGCGTGCGGCGCACCATCTCCACACGGACAGGACTGTCCAACGACATCGTGCGAGCGATCTGCGTGGACCGCCGCGGCGACATCTGGGCGGGCACCAACGGCGGCGGCGTTGACGTGATCCGCAACGGACGGGTGATCCGGAACTACAGCACCCGCAACGGGCTCACCGACAACTTCATTTACGCGATCCACCAGGACCGCCAGGGGCGGATGTGGGTGGGCACCTACAACGGCGGACTGCTCTGCCAGGACGGCGAGACGTGGCAGGCGTTCGGCGCGGCCGCGGGATTTACCGACGCGGCGGTCTGGTGCATCTACGAGGACGCCGACGGCAACCTCTGGATCGGCACCAACGGCAGCGGATTATATCGGCACCGCGACGGCCGGTTCCGCCGGATCACGGTGACGGACGGCCTGCTCGCCGATTCGGCGTTCCAGATCGTCGAGGACGAACAGGGCTTCCTGTGGGTAATCTCAAACCGCGGGGTCTTCAAGGGCGAAAAGAACGCGTTCAATCAGTTCGCCGACGGCCGGCTGGATCGAATCACGGCCACCTCCTTCGAGGGCACCGAGGGGGTGAACCGCCTGGAATGCGACGGCCCGGCCCAGCCGGCTGCGATCTGCTGTCGGAACGGCAAGCTGTGGCTGGCCTCGGTCAAAGGCGCGGTGATGATCGATTCGGCTTACAGCCGAGTGAATACGATCGTGCCCAACGTGGTCATCGAACAGGTGCTGACCGACAGCCGTTTCCTCAAAACCGACCGGCCCATCGAATTGCCGCCGGGCACGGATCGGATCACCATCGGCTTCACCGCCCTGAGTCTGCTGGCGCCGAAGAAAGTGCGCTTCCAGTACCAGATGGAAGGCTTCGAGCAGCACTGGAGCCCCGTCACCCGGCAGCGTACCGTCAGTTACACCAACCTGCCGCCGGGCGAGTACACCTTCAAGGTGATCGCCTGCAACAACGACGGCATCTGGAACCGCACCGGCGCCCGCATCGCGCTGACGGTGCAACCCTTCTTTCACCAGACGCTGCTCTTCCGCATCCTGCTGGCGTTGGCGGTCATCGGCGCGGCTCTGGGCGCGCACTTCTACCGGCTCCGGCGGCTGCACACCCGGCAGCAGGAGCTGGAGCGGCTGGTGAGTGAGCGCGTCCGCGACCTGCGCCTGGTCAACACCCAGCTCATCCGCGCCAACGAGCTCAAGAGCGAGCTACTGAGCATCGCCGCGCATGATCTGAAAAATCCCCTCCAGGCCGTGCTCGGATACGCGGAGATGATCCTGCAGCAGCACCCCCAGCGGGAGGAGCTGGAGCGGCGGGTGAACAAGATCTTCCAGGCGTCGCAGGAAATGCTGTCCATGATCAACGACCTGCTGCAGTCGTCGCAGATCGAAAGCGGCGAAATGGAACTCGACCTTAAGCCTGTCAACCTGAGCCTGCTCGCCCACCTGGTGGTGGACGGCTACCGCGACTGGGCGCGCCGGAAGGGGCAGTCGTTCACTGTGGCGATCGAGGCGGAGTGCTTCGTGATGGGGGACACACTCCGCCTGAAGGAGATCCTCGACAACCTGGTGAGCAACGCCGTCAAGTTCTCACCCCTCGACGGCGAGATCGGCGTCCGTGTCGAGCCGGTGCAAGACCGGATCCGCTTTGAAATCCGGGACAACGGGCCGGGACTCACGCCCGACGACCTGACCCGGATATTCGGCCGCTTCCAGCGCCTCAGCACCCAGCCCACCGGCGGTGAGTCCTCCACCGGCCTGGGGCTGCACATCACCAAACGCCTGGTGGAGCTGCAGCACGGCGTCATCCGCATCGAAAGTTCGCCTGGCGCCGGCAGTGTCTTCAGCGTGGAGTTTCCCGCCACCGACGCGGCGCCGGACGCGTGAGCCCACGCCAACAAACAGGCCATGGCGCCGAAGCCGGCGCCATGGCCCGAAAGCGATCGACCGGACGACTGGCCGGGTGTGGGACTATTCCACCGCGTAAGGGCAGTATGCGTACATGCCCCGGGGGTCATTGAAGCGGGCGTAGAGCATGGCTTGGCGGGCCAGCGCCCGGGTCTCGCGCAGGAACGGCAGGTGGCTGACGCCGGCATCAGCCGGCTGAGCGAGGTAGACGGCGGCGCCGGCCATCATGTCGGTGACCAGGCGCTGCTTCCAATCCAGCTCCTTCTCGATATAACGGACTTTATAGTCCTTGCCCAGCTTGGCCCGCGCCGCGGCGGATTCGATGGCCTGGGACAGGCTGCCCAGCTTGTCCACGAGACCGACCTGCAGGGCGTCTTCGCCGCTCCAGACCCGGCCGCGGGCGATCTTGTCCACGGCCTCCTTGCTCATCTTGCGCGCTTCGGCCACGCGGGTGAGAAAGTCGTCGTAACCCTTGTTGATGATCAGCTGGATCACCTCGCCCACCTCGGGGTTGAACGGCCGGTCGGGCCGCAGCGCGCCGGCGAGCGGGGTGGTACCCACGCCGTCCACGTGCACGCCGAGGTATTTGGCCAGCGGCTTGTCCACGGTGGGGAACATCCCGAAGATGCCGATGGAGCCGGTGATGGTGGCGGGACTGGCCCAGATCTCGTCCGAGGCCGTCGCAATCCAGTACCCGCCGGACGCGGCCACGCTGCCCATGGACACGACCACCGGCTTGCCCGCCTTCCGGGCCAGCTCGCACTCACGCCGGATGACCTCGGAGGCAAAGGCGCTGCCGCCGGGGGAATCCACCCGCAGGACGATCGCCTTCACGTCCTTGTTCTGCCGGGCTTGGCGGATCAGGGCCGCGGTGGAATCGCCGCCGATCTGTCCTGCGGGCTGGCTGCCGTCCAGGATCTCCCCCTTGGCCACGACCACGCCCACCAGGTTGCCGGCGGCCTTGGCACCGCTCCGATCCTCGTCGCGTGCCGCGAGATACTCGGTATAGGCGATCTGTTTGAAGGAGTGCGACTCTTCGTCCTCGCCCACCAGCTGGATCAGGCGGGCCCGCACCTCGTCCGGGTTGGCCAGCTTGTCCACCAGCCGGGCCTTGAGAGCCAGTTCGCTCAACTGGCCGTGGTGGGCCGCGACGTTGGCCTTGAAGTTGTCGATGTATGCCTGCAGGTCAGCCACCTGGAGTTTGCGGCCGGCGGCGGTCTCGCGCAGATAGGCGGCCCACAGGTCGTTTAGGTACGCCAGGTTGGCCTCCTTGGACTCGGCGGACATGTCGTTGCGCAAATACGGTTCCACTGCCGACTTGTACTCGCCCACCCGAAAGACGTGCACCTCGACCTCGAGCTTGTCGAGCCCGTCCTTGAAGAAGGTGATGAAGCGGCCGAAGCCCTCCAGGATGATCCCGCCCTGGGGATGCAGGAACACCTCGTCCGCCTGGGCCGCGAGGAAATAGCCGTTTTGGCCGTACTCGTTGCCGGTGGCGATGACCTTCTTCCCCGACTTTTTGAAATCGACGATGGCCGCCTTCAGGTCCAGCAGCTTGCTCATGCCGACGCTGCCCAGGTCATCCAGGTCCAGCACCAGCGCCGCGATCCGGTCGTCGGTCTTGGCGGCCTGGATGGCGTCCAGCAAGTCCTTGAGCAGTGTCTCCGGCTCGCCCTGCCCGGTAAGCTGGTCGGTGATCCGGCCCAGCGGATCGCCGCTGATCTGCTCCACCACCGCGCCCTTGGGATTGATCACCAGGGCCGCCTTGTCGGGCACCTTCGGCCCGAAGCCCTGAAGCAGGATGACGATCAGGGCGATGACGATGATCACGAACAGCGCGTTCACGACGAACCGCCGCAGCCGGTCGATGCCGCGGCCGATGGCGCCCAGCCAGGCCAGCCGGCTGCGCCGGGGGGCCGGCGGTTCGCGCCGCGGTTCGGGCGCCGGCGCCGGTGCTTCGTTGTAAGGGGTGTACGCGTCGGACATCTTGGGGACCTCCTGTCACTTCGCCCGCCGCTCGTAGCGAACGGCGGGGGTGTTCGTTGTGATTTAGGGCACTATACTCCGCCGCATGTCGTCACACAAGGCGGTGGTATGCCAATCCAGTACGCAGGAACCGGTCGATTTGTTTCAGCCGCCGGACCGGCGGCCGCGTTGCATCCGCCCGCTCCATCCCGTACAATGCGGAAGCATCATGCCAAAGCGGGAGGTGCCGCATGCGACGGGACAAGCTGCTGCTGGCCGGACAGTGGATGGACGGCGACGCCGGGACGCTCGCCGTGCGCTCGCCCTTCGACGGCCGCCTGGTGGCGCG
>JAAYUB010000110.1 GCA_012517875.1 Acidobacteriota bacterium
ACCTGCGCCCCAACGCGGTGAATCCCATCACCGGCAAGAACTCCGGCAACAACGTCGGCGTCAACGCCCCGTTCTTTCACTTCCACCAATGGGCGGAGCCGTACACGCGCGTCCGGGTGATGCTCAAGGGCGGCGGCAGCGAGAACGTGGGCGCCCAGTACCGGCTCCCCGACACGAGCATCGGTGCCGGTCGCGACCTGAAAGGGATCAAGAAGTGCATCCTGGACGCCGTGCTCAAGGCGCAGGGGTTCGGCTGCTCGCCGGGGGCCATCCGCGTCGGGATCGGCGGCGACCGGATGACGTCGTACCTGCTGTCCAAGGAGCAGTTCTTCCGCCGGCTGGGCTCCGTCAACGAGGACGCGACCTTGGCCCGGATGGAGACGGAACTCTGCGGCAAGCTCAACGAGCTGAACATCGGCCCCATGGGGTTCGGCGGCAAAACCACCGTTCTGGGCGTGCACATCGGCGCCCAACACCGCCACCCGGCCACCTTCTTCGTGGCCATCACCTACATGTGCTGGGCGTACCGGCGCAAGACCATGACCATCCGCGACGGGGAGGTGCGCTATGAAGATTAGGCTCCAGACGCCGATTTCGGAAGCGGACATCCTGAAGCTGAAGGTGGGCGACGAGGTGGAGCTCAACGGCACCATGGTTCTGGCCCGCGACATGGGGCACAAATGCATGGTGGAGGAAAAGCCTGACTTCATCCGGCCCTTCCTGGCCGGCGGGATCATCTATCACTGCGGCCCGGTGGTGCGCAAGGACGAGGCCGGCGGGTGGCATTTCGTGGCCGCCGGTCCCACCACCTCCAGCCGCGAGGAGCCTTACCAAGCCGATGTCATCGGCGAGTACGGCGTGCGCGCCGTCCTGGGCAAGGGCGGGATGAAGGAGAAGACCCGCGCCGGCCTCATGCAGCACAAGGCCGTCTACCTGCATGCCGTGGGCGGGGCAGGGACGTTGCTGGCGCGCCGCGTGGTCCGGATCATGGACGTGTTCAAGCTCGAGGAGTTCGGCACGCCTGAGGCGTTCTGGGTCATCGAGGTGAAGGACTTTCCCGCGGTGGTGACCATGGACGCCCACGGCGGCAGCTTGCACGACGACGTGCTGAAGGACTCCACGGCCCGCGCCAAGGGCCTGCTGGACTGACGGCGCCCGGATTCGTACTCGTAATCGTCATCGAGACTCGTTCCTGATCTTCGGATTTCGGACAGTGGACATCGGCATTCGGACTTCGGAGGTCGGACCTGGGACCGCGGTTCCGAGTCCTCGTCACCGGATCTCAGAGCCCTGCTACCAGAACTCAGGTCCCAGAACCCAGTCCTCGAACTCCCCCCATTCACCGATTCACCCGTTTCCACCAAGCTGATTCCTGTTCAAATATCTGATATCCGATATCCGGAATCTTAAATTCCAAGACCGGGTCCGATTCTGACGATCAAAAAATTGAGTATAAATTCAACTAAAAAACCTCTTTGTGCCCTTTGTGCCTGTGGTGAACATCTTCCTTCCAGCCTCGAGACTGAAAATCAACTTGCCTCATCCGGCGCGTTATGCTATTCATGAATAATTATAAGGAAACTGTAATATGTCAACACACCGAATCACCCAGCATCCCGTCCTGGACATTCCCCCAACCGAGACCGTGACCTTTTACTGGCAGCGCCAGCCGTTCACCGCCCGCCGCGGCGAGATGATCAGCTCGGCGCTCATCGCCAACGGCGTCAAGGTGTTCGGCCGGCACCACCGCGACGGAAGCGGCCAGGGGCTTTTCTGCGCCAATGGCCAGTGCTCCAAGTGCATGGTCATCGCCAACGGCATGCCCGTCAAGTCGTGCATGACGCCGGTGAAAGCAAACATGGTTGTGGAAAGCTGCGGCGGCCTGCCTGAGCTGCCGGCGGCCGACGCTGCGCCCGCCCTCCACGACATTCCCGAAACCGAAACCGACGTGCTGGTCATCGGCGGCGGACCGGCGGGACTGTCGGCCGCCATCGAGCTCGGCAAAATGGGGATCCACACGCTGCTTGTCGACGACAAGACCGAGCTCGGCGGCAAGCTGGTGCTCCAGACCCACAAGTTCTTCGGCTCGGTGGAGGACTCGCGCGCCGGCACCCGCGGCAACCACATCGGCCGGCTCCTGGGCGAGGCGGTGGCGTCCGACCCCCACATCGAAGTCTGGCTCGACAGCACCGCCGTCTTTGTCTTCAGCGACCGGAAGGTGGGCGTGCTCCGCAACGGCGCCTACCGGCTGGTGCGGCCCCGGGTGGTGCTCAATGCCGCCGGCGCCCGGGAGAAGTACCTTCAGTTTCCAGGCAACCACCTCGTGGGCGTGTTCGGCGCCGGCGCCTTCCAGACGCTGGCCAACCGCGACCTGGTGCGGCCGTCGGAGCGCCTGTTCATCATCGGTGGTGGCAACGTGGGCCTCATCGCCGGCTACCACGCGCTGCAGGCGAGCATCCCCGTGGTGGGGCTGGCCGAAGCCATGCCCCGCTGCGGCGGCTACCAGGTGCACGCCGACAAGTTGGCGCGGCTGGGTGTGCCCATCTACACTTCGCACTCCATCATGTCGGCCAACGGGGTCGAAACCGTGGAGTCCGTCACCATCGCCCGCGTGGACGAGCGGTTCCAGCCCGTCCCCGGCACCGAGAAGACCTTTGCCTGCGACACCGTGCTCATCGCCGTGGGCCTCAATCCCATCGACGAGTTCACCGCGGAGGCGCGTGCCGCCGGGTTGCCCGTCTTCGCCGCCGGCGACGCCCTGGAGATCGCCGAGGCCTCCTCGGCCATGTTCAACGGCCGGATTGCCGGCCTGCAGGTGGCGCAGGCGCTCGGCGCCCCGGTGGACGCCATCCCGCCCGCCTGGCACGAGAAGGCCGAAATCCTCAAGTCGCATCCTGGACCGGTGCAGCCGCCGGCGCCGCCGGCGGCCGATTCCGGCGTGCTGCCGGTCATCCATTGCCGGCAGGAAATCCCGTGCAACCCATGCGCCGCCGTCTGTCCCACCCAGTCCATTCGAATCCAGGGTGATCCCATCATGGGGCTGCCGTACTTTGAGGGGACCTGCACCGGCTGCACCCGGTGCGTGGCCATCTGCCCGGGCCTGGCCATCACCCTGGTGGATTACCGGAAGGATCCCGAAAACCCCACGGTCACGGTGCCGTACGAGGTGTTCAACTACCCGGTGGCCGTCGGCGACACCGTGCCGGCTGTTGACATCGACGGCCGTCCACTGGGGGACCTGCCGGTTGCCGGAGTGGTCCGAAACACGGCCGGCCGGATGCAGCTGGTCCGGCTCCGCGCGCCCCGGGAGCTGGCGGCGCGAGTGGTGTCGTTCCGCATCCAGGATGAAGCCGTGACGCGCCCGCTGGCGGAAACCGCCCCGGCGCCGGCCGACGGTGACAGCGCCTTCGTTTGCCTGTGCGAGCGCGTGAGCCGGGGGGAGGTTCGGGCGTTGGTGCGCCGCGGCGTCACTGACGTGAACATGATCAAGGCGGTCACCCGGGCCGGCATGGGGGCCTGCGGCTCCAAGACATGCCAGACCATGATCCGGCAGATCCTCCGCGAGGAGGGCGTGCCGGCGGACGCGGTGACGCCCAACACCCGGCGCCCTGTGTTCGTGGAGATTCCCCTCGGCGTGTTCGCCGGCGAATCCGACCAGGAGCACCGCTCATGAGCCGGCCGAACTACGACGTCATCGTGATCGGAGCGGGCTCGGTGGGCGTGCCGGCGGCGCTGGCGCTGGCCGGGCAGGGGCTGTCGGTGCTCGTGCTCGACGAGCATCCGTCGCCGGGGCAGGGGAACAACAAAAAAGCCATCGGCGGCATCCGCGCCACCCATTCCGACTTCGGCAAGATCCGGGTCTGCCAGCGGAGCATCGAGATTTTTGCCGGCTGGGAGGCGGAACACGGTGACGACATCGGCTGGCTGAGCAACGGCTACAGCTATCCCGCCTACAGCGAGGCGGACGAGCGCAAGCTCAAGGCCCTGATGACGGTACAGCACCAGTTCGGGCTGGACATCTGCTGGCTGACCGCCGACGAGTACGCCGAGCTGGCGCCGGGCATCAGCCGGGACGGCCTCCGGGGTTCCACCTATTCGCCGGGCGACGGCAGCGCCTCACCGCTCCTGGCCATGGGCGCCTTCTATTTCAAGAGCCTCGACCGCGGCGTCGTTTACCGCTTCGGCGAAACAGTCACGGGCATCACCACCGCCGCCGGCCGGGTCACCGGCGTGGTGACGGACCGCGGCGCCTACGGCTGCGACTGCCTCATCAACGCCGCCGGCAACCACGCCCGGGCGGTGGCTGAAATGGCCGGCGAGTCGTTCCCGGTCCGGTCCGACTGTCACGAGGCGGCCATCACCGAGCCGGTGGCGCGGTTCTGCGGGCCCATGATCGTGGACATGCGCGCCGGCGAGAACTCGCTCAACTACTACTTCTACCAGAACCGGGAAGGGCAGGTGGTCTTCTGCATCACCCCGCACCCGCCCATCTGGGGCGAAGACAACGCCTCCACCTCGGTCTTCTTCCCCCAGGTGGCCAGGCGGATGGTGTCGCTCTACCCGCGGCTGGCCAATCTCAAGGTGCGACGCTCGTGGCGCGGGCAGTATCCCATGACGCCCGACGCCTTCCCCATCGTGGGCCGGACACGGAGCTGCCCGAACTTCATCCAGGCCATCGGTATGTGCGGCCAGGGCTTCATGCTGGGGCCGGGCCTGAGCGAGCTGCTGGCGCGGCTGGTGACCGACACGCTCACCGAAGAGGACGCGCGCATCCTCGAGAGCTTCGAGCCGTACCGGGAGTTCACGGGCACCGAGGCGTTTCAGTAGGACGAGGCGCACTCCCGTTCCCCTGATTCGTGCTCGTAATTCGTAATCGTAATTCGTAATCGTAATCGCAATTCGTAATCGTGATCGTAATTCCTGATCGTAATCGTGATCGTAACTGATCCTCACTGTCCAACCCGCCATCGACTCCTGTTACGCCCGTTCGGCGAACGCGGCCTACGGATGTCAACGGACGGTCACGGCATGATCAGACGCCTCGTTTTTCCGCGTGCCCCGTCAGGGCCGGGCGCAGCCAGAGGTCTCTGGCCCGATGCTCGATGCCCGCATGATGTAAACGAGACTCGGTTACGATCAGGATTACGATTACGAGCACGATTACGAGCACGACATCCGAAGTCCGATATCCGCGTCACGGCAACGAGCCCCTGGCCTCGAGTCTCTAACCTCGGTCCTCTGGCCTCGAGTCTCCAGCCTCGAGCCTCGAGCCTCTGGACTCGAGTCTCCAGCCGCATTGATTCAAGTGGGAAAAAAGAGGGCGCCGGTCGGGCAACCGGCGCCCCGGAGGCTTACCCCTATTGGTTGAGGTAAGGTTGGAGGAGCCGGAGGAATCCCTGGAATTCCTCCGGTACAGGCATGAGGGCATCGGATAGGATCTTCCGGTGGTCGATCAACTTCTGGTAAAAAGTATAATTGGCCTTCCGGTCGATGGTCAGGGTCGCGCCCTGGATCGATATTCCCGCGAACAGACCCTTGCTGCGCGAGTAGGACAGGATGCCGGCCCGCAGGGTCAGGTCAGTGCCCGCCTCGGCGTTACGGCCCACCGGTCCGGCAGTGGCGGCCTCGTCGCCGCTGAACGTGAAGTTGTCGGACAGGATGGCGTCGACGCCGCGGGGATTCTGGACCAGCAGGATCAGGTCCACCGCCTGGCCGCCGAGCTGCAAACCAAAGCTGCCGCCCTTGATGGCGACGAAGCACGGATTGCTCCAGCGGTCCTTCTGCCGGCGCACCATGATGCCGTATCCCGCCCGGCCGCCGAAGAGGAACGCCCCTTCCACCACGCGGGGGATGACGATCACCGCCTCACTGCCCGCCAGCAGCTTGTCGGGGATCCCCTGTTCGGGAATGTTCAGCACTTCCTCCAGCACGGCCGTGGCGTTGGCCATGCGGCTCACGGTCTTGTTGCGGCTCAGCGCCAGCGCCGGCGTGCCGAAGCCCAGGCCGAGAGCGGCGACGAGCAGTCCGGCGACGCACGGCGTCAGCAGGCGGGGTGCAGATTGGGACATGTTCAACCTCCCAGAGCGGACAGATCGCCCACGGCTATCGGTGCGGACAGCGCCAGCGCGTCGGCCTATTCCAGCTTCCGGCGCAGGTACGCCGGGATGTCCAGCCGGCCGGACGCCACGTCGAGCCCGGACGCCATCCGCATGTCGGCCACGCAGACCGGCTCCATGGTCGGCTCGGCGACCGGCTTGCCGACGGCGGCGGGCGTCTGCTGGCCCGGCGCCGGCATGGCCGCCTTGGCCGTCTGGGCCTCGAAGCCGGTGGCGATGACGGTGATCTTGATCTTTTCGCCCAGCCCCTGGTCGTAGACCACGCCCCAGATGATGTTGGCGGTGGGATCCGCGGCGTCCTGAAGCACGGCGGCCGCCTCGCTGATGTCGTGCATGGTCATGGAGTCGCTGCCGGTCACGTTCATGATGACGCCCTTGGCGCCGTGGATCTGGCAGTCTTCCAGAAGCGGGTTGGAGATCGCCCGGCGGGCGGCGTCGGCGGCGCGGTTGTCGCCCTCGCCCACGCCGATTCCCATCAGGGCGATACCCATGTCCTGCATGATGGTGCGGACGTCGGCGAAATCCAGGTTGATCATGCCGGGCACCGTGATCAGGTCGGAAATCCCCTGCACGGCTTGGCGGAGCACGTCGTCGCAGACGTTGAACGCCTGCATGAGCGGCGTCTTCAGGTCCAGCGCCTGGAGCAGCCGGTCATTGGGGATGGTGATGACGGTGTCGACGCAATCCTTCAGGTCCTTGAGACCCATGTCGGCCTGGGAGGACCGTCGCCGGCCCTCGAAGGTGAACGGTTTGGTGACCACGGCGATGGTCAGCGCACCCAGCTCGGACGACAGGGACGCGATGATGGGTGCAGCGCCGGTGCCCGTACCGCCGCCCAACCCGGCCGTGATGAACACCATGTCGGCGCCCTCGAGTTGCTCGATGATCCGCTCGGTATCCTCGAGCGCGGCGGCCCGGCCCACGTCGGGGTTGGCGCCCGCGCCGAGGCCCTTGGTCAGCTTGCCGCCCAGTTGCAGCTTGATCGGGGCCGCGCTGCGCTCCAGGGCCTGCAGGTCGGTGTTGGCCGCGATGAATTCAATTCCCTCGACCCGGGCCTGGATCATCCGGTTGACAGCGTTGCAGCCGCCGCCGCCGACGCCGACGACCTTGATCTTGGCGCCGACGCGGCCTTCCTCCTCGAACGTGAACAGACGGTTCGGAACTTTGTTCATGCCTTCCATGTTGCTCCTCCTCCAGCTATATGCTGAATAATTCCTGGATCCAGTTCTTCACCCGGTGCGACGTCCGGACGACGCCGGCGCGGCCGCCGACCAGTCGGTCGTCCAGCGACGACTCGCGACGCGTCATCGCCAGCCGGGCCTTCTGAAACAGGCCCACCAGCGACGCATAGGCCGGCGAGCGCACCTCCTCCGGCCACGCGTCGAGCGGGACGGGCTCGCCCAGCCGGGTGGGCACGTCCAGGGCCCGTTCGGTGAGCCCCGCCAGCTCGCGCAGCGCCGCGCCGCCGCCGGCGACCACGCAGCCGGCGAACTGGCCGGGCTCGAAGCCGGCCATGGTGATCTCGGTGCGGGTCATCTCCAGGATCTCCTCGATGCGCGGCTGGATGATCTCGGTGACGATCTGCGGGGCGATCTGGCGCACCCGGCCGGTGCCGGTGCCCTGGACTTCGAACGGGCCGGCGTCCTCGCCGGCTTGCGGATTCAGGGTGCCGTGCTGGCACTTGATCCGCTCGGCTTCCTTGAGCGTGGTGCGCAGGCCGACGATGATGTCGCGGGTGATGTGGTCGCCGCCCACCGGCACGCTGAAGCTGTGCTGGATCTTGCCGCGCTGGAACAGCAGGCCGGTGGTGGTGCAGGCGCCGAAATCGAGGAAGATCACGCCGAACTCCTTCTCCTCCGGGCTGAGGACCGCCTCGGCCGCGGCCAGCGACTGCAGGGTCATCTTCTCGACGCTCAAGCCGGCTTGGTTCACCGCCTTGGTCAAATGGGTGATCTGGGTCTTGGGCAGGGCCAGGATGTGCAACCCCACCTCCAGCCGCTTGCCGTCCATGCCCAGCGGGTTGTCGACCTCCATGTTTTCGTCCACCAGGCACTGGCGGACGATGGTGTGCAGCTTCTCCAGCGTGTGCGCCAGGCTGACGTTGGAGGCGGCGTCGATGCATTTCTGGAAGTGGGCGGTGTTGATGGGCGCCGCGTTCGAGCCCATGATCAAGGTGCCGCTGCTGTTGAAGCTCTTCAGACCGCGGCTGTTGATGCCGAGAACCACCCGGTTCACCTCGACCTGGGCGGACTTCTCCGCCTCCTGGAGGGCGGCGCGGATCGAGCCGCTGACCTCGTCAAGGTCCACGATGAGCCCGTTGCGGGTCCCCTTCGCGGCGGCGGCGCCGAAGCCGAGCAGCGCCAGCGACCCGTCGGACTCCAGGCGGGCGATGCCGGCGTACACGCGGGTGGAACCCGCGTCCAGGACGCCGATGAGCCGGTCTTTTTTACTCAGTGCCATGGGGGGCCTCCTGCGGGGACTCCGGGGGGATCTCCATGGGCCGGACGATCACCCGGTCGTCGAAGCGCATGTCGATGACGGCGATGGGGCCGTTCTCGGCCCGCGCCCGGTCCACAATCTGGAAGAACCGTTCCAGCCGCTCCGCCTGCTTCTCGTTGCCCAGGTGCACCCGGGGATTGCCATCGAGAGGGATCACGGTCAGGTTGGCCAGATCGGTCAGATCCACTTCGGAGAGCCTGGCGGACAACTGGTCGGGCCGGTCGTCGATCGCCGTGAGAAAGGCGACGTACATCCGGATCCGCTCAAGGTTCTCGTCGGCGGCCATGGGGTCCGTGCCGTCGTGCAGACCCACCAGCACGGGCCGGTCGATGGCGTGCACGGCGGGCACGTACTCGTCGAGGAACACGCCGTCGGCGTCGAAGAGCCACAACTTGTCCATGCGCGCGATGCCCACGGGCACCCGCTCAACCACCTTGATGTAGAGCCGGTCGGGGTACACCTTGCGCACCGTCACCGCCCGCACCCAGCTGAATTTTTCGAGCCGGTCGCGCAGCGCGTCGATATCGAGGCGCATGAGGTTGCGCGGGAAGGCGCTGTGGATGAGCGTCAGCACGTCCTGCCGGTTCAGGTTGCGGCAGCCCTCCAGGACCACCTGGTTGACGCTGTACAGGCCCCGGTCGCGGCTGTAGGTGTACATCAGGAACAGCGCCGTGAGCACGAGGACCACGGCCGCGAGCTTGGCGGCGATGAGCGGCGCCCGCCGGATGCCCCGGGGCGGTTCCGGTCGGTTGTCGTCGTCCAGGGGGGAGAATTTGCGCAGGAACGCCGATTCGTCCGAGATGGGGATGCCGGTGCGGATGGCGTCGTTGTCGCGGCTGCCGGGATTACTCATGGCCGTTGTCCTCGCCCAGGGCTTCCAGGATCAGCGGGGAGACCTGGTTGATGTTGCCGGCCCCGAAGACGACCACCAGGTCGCCGGCGGCGGCCAGTTCCGCCACGGCCCCCGCCAGGCGGTGAAAATCCTCCTCGTACCGGACGTCGGGATGGCCGCCGGCGCGGATCGCATCGGCCAGCGCCCGGCCGGACACGCCGGGCAGGGGCGCTTCGCCCGCCGGGTAGATGGCGGTGGCGAACACGGCGTCGGCGCCGCCGAACGCCGTAGCGAACTCCCCGCCGAGGGCGGCCACCCGGGAGTACCGGTGCGGCTGGAACACCGCGATCAGCCGCCGCGGACCGGTGGCACGCGCCGCCTCGAGGGTGACGCGGATCTCGGTGGGGTGGTGACCGTAGTCGTCCACCACGCGCACGCCCCGCCGGGTGCCGCGGAGCTGGAAGCGCCGGTCCACGCCCTGGAATTCGGCCAGCGCCGCCCGGATCGCGTCGGGCGCCAGCCCCAGCTCCAGGCCGACGGCGACGGCCGCCAGTGCGTTCTGGACGTTGTGGCGGCCCGGCACGGCCAGGCGGAAAGTCCCCAGCGACGCCCCCTGCTGCACGACGTCGAAGCGGCTGCCGGCGGGCTCGATGGCGATCTTCTCGGCGCGGATGTCGGCGTCGGGCCGGAAGCCGTAGCTGCGGATCCGCCGGTCGAGCCGCGGCAGGATGACCCGGACGTTGGGGTCGTCGAGGCACAGGATCGCCGTCCCGTAGAAGGGCAGCCGGTGGACGAAGGCGGTGAACGCGTCGAGGAGCCGGTCCAGGGTGCCGAAGTGCTCCATGTGCTCCGGCTCGATGTTGGTCACCACGGCCACGGTGGGGAAGAGCTGGAGGAAGGAGCCGTCGCTTTCGTCGGCTTCGGCCACCAGGAACTCGCTTTGTCCCAGGCGGGCGCTGCTGTCGAAGATATTCAGCCGGCCGCCCACCACGGCGGTGGGATCGACGCCGGCGTGGTGCAGCAGCACCGCGATCATGGAGGTGGTGCTCGTCTTGCCGTGGGTGCCGGTCACCGCCACAGCGAATTTCATCCGCATGAGCTCGCCCAGCATTTCGGCGCGGGGGATCACCGGGATCCGCAGCTCGCGGGCGCGCCGCACCTCGGGGTTGTCCGGGCCGATGGCCGTGGAAACGACCACCACGTCGGCACCGTCCAGGTGCCCGGCCGCGTGCCCGGCGGCGACGCGCGCCCCCAGGCGGGCCAGCCGTCGGGTGATCTCGGTATCGCGCAGGTCGGAGCCGGACACCTCGAAGCCCAGGTTCAGGAGCACTTCGGCGATGCCGCTCATACCGATGCCGCCCACGCCGACGAAATGCACCCGGCGCGCCCGGCGGTACAGGGCGGCGTAGGTCTGGGCCGGCCCGGTGGGCCAGCCCGGCGGCGGTTGCGGGACGGCATGCATCATTCGGCATACTCCCGCGAGAAATTGATCACCACGCCCATGGCCAGCAGGTTGATGAGCAGCGACGTGCCGCCCATGCTGATGAAGGGCAGGGGAATGCCCTTCGTCGGCCCGAGGCTGATCACCATGGAAGTGTTGATGAGAACCTCGATCATGATGAGGGTGATCAGGCCGAGCCCGAGCCAGTTGAACATGGGCACGGGATTCTGGATGGCCGCCTTGATCCCCCGGCAGAACAGGTAGCCGAACAGGGCGACGACGGCCAGGCAGCCCAGGAAGCCGAGTTCCTCGCCCACCACCGCGAAGATGAAGTCGGTGTGCGGCTCGGGCAGGAAGTACAGTTTCTGCGTGCTCTCGCCGAGGCCGAGGCCCCAGAAGCCGCTGTGGCCCATGGCGATGAGCGACTGGTTGATGTGGTAGCCGATCCCGCGGGGATCGGCGTCCGGCGCCATGAACGTCCGGATCCGGTTCAGCATGTACGGCGACGTCAGGACCACCACCACCAGTATCGGCAGCACGGCGGCGCCGGCGAGAGCCAGCTTGAGCAAGGGGAATCCGGCCAGGAACAGGTACAGCAGGACGATCACGAGCAGGATCACGACGCTGCCCAGGTCCGGCTCGAACACGATCAGCGCCAGCATCGGGACGACGGGGACGGCGATGCGCAGCAGATGCAGGAACGGCCGCTCGCGCAGATCGGGCTCGCGGCTCAGGTAGTACGACAGGAACAGGATCGTGGTCAGCTTGGCCAGCTCCGACGGCTGGAATGAGACGCCGAACGCGTGCAGCCAGCGCTGCGTCCCGTTGATGGGCGACTGGGTGAACACCAGCGCCAGCAGGATGTAGGTCGCCACCAGGGCCGTCGCGACCACCCACCGGCAGGCCAGCCACTGCAGCCGCATCTGCACCACCAGCAGGAAGACGAACACGCCGATCGCCGCCCAGGCGAGCTGGCGGTAGAACAGGAAGTGGGGCGAGTGGAATTTGGCCTGGCTGGTGGGGATCGAGGCGCTGAACACCATGACCAGCCCCACACACCCCAGGATGAGGGTGGCCAGGAGCATCGAGCGGTCCAGGTTCCAATCCAGCCGGATCATGATTCCAACTCCCGTTTCAGGGCCAGCACGTCGCGCCGGAACACCTCGCCCCGGTGCTCGAAATTGTCGAACATGTCGAAACTGGCGCAGGCGGGCGACAGCAGGATCACGTCGCCCTCCGCCGACAGCGCGAAGCCGGTCCGGACGGCGTCGGCCAAGTCGCGGCAGCGCGAGCGGGGGACATCCGTCGGGAGGGCGCGTTCGATCTTGTCGGCGGCCTGGCCGATGAGCAGCACGTGGCGGACCCGCTCGCGGATGGGGCGGACCAGGGGCGCGTAGTCGCTCCCCTTGTCCTTGCCGCCCAGGATCAGCAGGATCTTCCGGTCAAACGACTCGATGGCCAGCAAGGTTGAGTCGACGTTCGTCGCCTTCGAATCGTTGTAGAACGTCCGGCCGCGGATTGACGCCACCGGTTGCAGCCGGTGGGGCAGGGGCTCGAAGGTGCGGACGCCCGCGGCCAGCTGTTCCGGCTCCAGTCCCAGCAGGCGGCCCATGAGCACGGCCGCCAGGACGTTCTCCAGGTTGTGCCGGCCGGGGAGCGGGATGTCGCGCCGCGGCATGACGGCGACGGGCTCGCCGCCGGTGCGCACCCAGATCGTGCCGTCCGCCAGCCCGGCGCCGTTCAGGGCGGCGGGGTCGCTGACGGGCCGGGCGTCGAAGGTGTACACCGGGCAGCGGAGCCGCGCGGCGCCGGCGGCCAGCCGCGCGTCCCCGGCGTTCAGCACGGCGGCGTCGCCGGCCTCCATGTTTTTGAAGAGGTTCCACTTGGCTTCGGCGTACGCGTCGAGCGAAGCGTAGCGGTCCAGGTGATCGGGGGTGATGTTCAGGATCGCCGCCACCCGCGGGCGCAGCGTGACGATGGTTTCGAGCTGGAAACTCGACAGCTCGGTGACAAAGCAGGCGCCCGGCCGGTCGACGCCGACGAAATCGCTGAGCGCCTGGCCGATGTTGCCCACCGCGTAGGCCGGTCGTCCCGACAGGGCCAGGATGTGAGCGGTCAGCGCGGTGGTGGTGCTCTTGCCGTTGGAGCCGGTGATGCCCACGATGGTGCCGCGGATCCAGCGGGACGCCAGCTCCACCTCGCTCCAGATCGGCACACCCTGTTCGCCGGCGCGGACGAGGAAGGGCACTGTCAACGGGATGCCGGGGCTCAGCACCACGGCGCGGGCGCCGGCGAGCAGACCCTCGGGATGGCCGCCAAGGTGCAGCTCCAGCTCGCCGGGGGCGACCCGGGCGGTGTCCTCGAGGACGGTGAGCGTCTCACCCAGCTCGCCGGCAGACTTGGTGTCGGTGACCAGCACCCGGTGGCCCCGCTGGAGCAGCTGACGGGCGGCGGCCAGACCGCTGCGGGCCAGGCCCATCACCACGTAAGTCTCGGGCACAAACAGCGGGTTCATGGCTGCCTCCCCTCGACGGAATCGCCGGCGCGCAGGGCGCGCACCAACCGGTCCAGACCGACGCCGCGGGAGCCCTTGACCAGCAGGAGCATACCCGGCGCCAACTCGCGGCGGACCTCGGCCAAGGCGGCCGCGGCATCGGGTACGAACCGGGCGGCCTGGCCGGCGGCGGCGGCGGCGGCGACCATCTGCTCGGCCTGGCCCTGGACGCCGATGAGGAGGCGGCAGCCGGTGCGGGCCACCTGCGCGCCCACCTCGCGGTGCAGCGCGGCGGACTCCGGACCGAGCTCGCGCATCTCGCCGGCCACGATCAGCGTCGGCGGGCGGTGGGGCCAGCGGGCGAGGGTCTCCAGGACCGACCGCATGGCCTCGGGGTTGGAATTGTACGCGTCGTCGACCAGCCGGACGCCGCCGGGTAACTCGTGCAGCTCGCCCCGCATCGTGAAGGGGCGGATGGCCGCGGCGGCCGCAGCGACGGCCTCCGGCTCGAGGCCGAGGTTCAGCGCCACGGCGGCGGCGGCGGCGAAGTTGAGCAGGTAGTGGCCGCCCAGCATGGGCAGGCTCACCGGGATGTTTCGGTCGCGCCAGCGCAGGGTGCCCTCGGTGCGGCCGTCGGCGGCGACGGCCCAGCGGACGAGCCGGACGTCGGCACCCTCCGCCTGGCCGAAGCTCACCGCGGGGCGGCCGGCGGAGGCGGCCAGCCGGCGGACCGGCGGGTCGTCGGCGTTGTACACGAACACGCCGTCGGGCTTCATCCCGGCCACGATCTCGCCCTTGGCGGCGGCCAGCGCCTCGCGGCTGGGGAAGTACTCCAGGTGGACACTGCCCACGTTGGTCACCACGGCCACATCAGGTGGCGCGGCGGCGCACAGCGCGGCGATCTCGCCGCTGGAGCTCATCCCCATCTCCAGCACGGCCACCTCGTGCTCCGGCCGGAGATCGAACAGCGCCATGGGGATGCCCAAGGTGTTGTTGAAATTGCCCGGCGAGCGGAACACGCGGTAGCGCGCCGCAAGCAGCTCGGCGGTGAATTCCTTGGTGGTGCTCTTGCCCGAGCTGCCGGTGATGCCCACGATCCGGCCGCTCCAGCCGCGCACCCGCCACGCGGCGAAGCGCAGCAGCGCCTGGCGGGTGTCGTCCACCAGCACCAGCGGCAACCCCGGCACGCCGTCGGGCACGCGGGTGACCACGGCGGCGACCGCGCCGGCGGCCTGCGCGTGGGCCGCATAGTCGTGGCCGTCGGCGGCCGCCGTGGTGATGGCCACGAACACCTCGCCGGCTTGCAGGCGGCGCGAGTCGTTCTGCAGCCCCGCGACGGCTGCGTCGCCGCCGCCCCGGGGCAGGGCGCCGCCCATGACGTGGGCCAGCTGGGCCACGGTGAGGCGGGGCGTCGTCATGGCCGGCCTCCCGCCTGGAGCAGCGCCAGGGCCGTGGCGTAGTCGCTGAAGGGGATGACCTGCGAACCGATGATCTGGTACCGCTCATGGCCCTTGCCGGCGATCAGGATGGTGTCGCCGGGACGGGCCAGACCGATGGCCGCGCCGATGGCCGCGCGGCGGTCGGAGATGCGCTGGAAGTCCTGCCGGACACTCCGGATGCCGGCGACGATCTCGTCGATGATGGCCTCGGGATCCTCGCTGCGCGGGTTGTCGGAGGTCACCACCACCACGTCGGCCGCCTCGGCCACCACGCGGCCCATGCGCGGGCGCTTGCCGCGGTCGCGGTCGCCGCCGCAGCCGAACACCACCACCAACCGCCCGGAGGTGAGCGTCCGGAGAATGGTGCAGGCGTTGGCCAGAGCGTCCTCGGTGTGGGCGTAGTCGACGAACACACGCACCGGGTGGCCGGGAAGCACCTCCTCGAGGCGGCCGGGCACGGGCGGCATCGCCGCCAGCGCGGCCAGGAGGTCCGCCTCGGCCACGCCGGCCAGCACCGCCGCCGCCACGGCCTGGACCACGTTGTGCAGGTTGCCCCGGCCCGTGAGCGGTACCGCGAGCTCGTGGTCGCGGCCGTCCCAGCGTACCGTGGCGCAAAGGCCGGGTGGATCGAAATCGTAGGCCAGGATACGGAAGTCGGCATCGGGCGACGTGCCGGTGCCCACCGCCTCGCCGCGGAACGCGCGCTTGAACTCGCGGCCGAACGGGTCGTCCACGTTGAACACCGCGCGGCGCGGCAGGGGGCCGTTCCGGCCGTCAAACAGCCGCGCCTTGGCGTCGGCGTAGGCGGCCAGGTTCGGGTAGTAGTCAAGATGGTCGCGGGTCAAATTGGTGAACACGGCGGTGTCGAACACCAGGCCGTGCACGCGGTGCAGCGACAGGGAGTGCGCCGACACCTCCATGAGGAGCGGGCCGCCGCCGCTGTCGGCCACCTCGCGGGCGAAGGCCAGAAGTTCCGGCGCCTCGGGCGTGGTCCGGTCGGCGGGGATGTCACGGCCGTCGAAGCGGTAGGCCACCGTGCCCACCACCGCCGGCCGGCGGCCGGCCTGCCGGAAAATCGCCTCCAGGATGTAGGTCAGGGTGGTCTTGCCGTTGGTGCCGGTGATGCCGACGAACGGCACGGCC
Organism: Acidobacteriota bacterium; assembly: GCA_012517875.1. Taxonomy (NCBI): domain Bacteria; kingdom Pseudomonadati; phylum Acidobacteriota; species Acidobacteriota bacterium. Next base: position 15,965 of record JAAYUB010000110.1, read on the forward strand.
AGATCGGGCCGCCGGTGCACTTCGCGAGCAACCAGCGCCAGCGCCGGCCGGATCTCGGCCACCTGGATCCAGTTCCAGGCGAGGATTTGATAAAAAGTAGGGGGCAGTTCGGATAGAACAGTGATCGCGCCCCCTTCCCGCGCCGAAGCCAGGAAGTCATGCCCGTCGTGCTTCTCCCCGCGGACGGCGGCGAAGATGCCGTCGCGGCACACCCGGCGCGAGTCGCAGGCGATGCCGCCCACGGGTGCGTCCGGGTTGCCATGGAAGGCCACGGGCCGGAGTTGCTGTAAAATGTCAAACACGCGCATATATGTGATGCCCGAAACCCAAACGGAACGTGCCGATCGTCTACTGCCGCTCGGCCAGCCGGCCGTCGGCCGCCGGCGCCAGGGTGCCGGTGCGGGACAGCTCGGTCAGCCGGTGTGGTTCGCTGGTGAACCACACCGTGCAGCGCGTGGACGGCTTAATCAACGCCCCCGGCGGCGGGATCTGCTCCACGGCCAGACCCGACCCGCTGGGTTGCAGGATCAGCCCGATCCGCGCGCACTCCTTCATCACCTGACGGAGGCTCTTACCGGTGAAATCCGGCATCGTGAACGAATTTTCTGGAATCAGCGCAATCACCGTCTCCCGGGAGGCTTCCTCGACCGGGAGCAGGATGTCGACGGGCGCCGGCTCCGGCACGGCGGACGGCGCGGCGTCGGGCGGCGGCTCGACCGCGGCCAGCCGCTCGGGGGCGACGGGCTCCGTCGGTTCCACTTTGCGGAGCATCAGCACCTGGCGGGCGATCTCTGCGAAGACCGGCGCGGAGACGTCACCGCCGTGATAGTGCGGATGGGGTGAATCATAGATGACGGCGATGACGAACTCCGGGTGGTCGGCCGGGGCGAAGCCCACGTACGAGGAAACAAACTCGGTGGGCGAGTACGTCCGGAGCTCCGGATCGTACTTCTGGGCGGTGCCCGTCTTGCCGGCCACGCGATAGCCGGCCACGGCGGCCTTCTTGCCCGTGCCTTTTGACACCACCATCTCCAGCGCGTTACGGAGTATCCCGGTGGTCCGCGACGACAGGACGCGGACGCGTTCGGGCTCCACCCGCTCCACGAGCCGGCCCTGGCTGTCCAGCACCCGGTCCACCACGTAGGGGCGGACGAGGTAGCCGCCGTTGGCGATGACCGCCATGGCGCGCAGCATCTGGACACCCGTGACGCCCACCTCCTGGCCCATGGAGATGGCGCCGATGGATATGCCGCTCCAGCCCGAGTGGTGCTGGATGCGGCCCGGTTCCTCCGCGGGCAGGTCGATGTCGGTGCGCTGGCCGAAGCCAAAGGTGCGGATGTAGCGGTAGAGACCCTCCTCGCCCACCCGGAGACCCAGCTTGATGGCCCCCACGTCGGACGAGTTGGCCAGGACCTCGTTGAAGGACAGGTTCTGGAACGGACGGTGGTCGCGGATGATGTGGCCGGAGAGGGAAATGTAACCGTTGCCGCAGTCGATGACGTCGTCCGGCGAGGCGATCTCCTCCTCCAGGGCCGCGGCGGCGGTGACGATCTTGAACGTGGAGCCGGGCTCGAAGTACCGCTCCACCGCGAGATTGCGCAGGTTGGCCGGCGGCGTGTCCTTGAGGTTGCCGGGATCGAAATCGGGCCAGGCGGCCAGGGCGAGGATGCGTCCCGTCTCCGGCTCCATGACGATCACCATGCCGGAGGCGGCATTGTATGTTTCGATGCCGGCGGCCAGTTCGCGCTGGGCGACGTGCTGGATCCGGCTGTCGATGTTCAGGATCAGCGAGTGGCCTACCTGCGGTGACCGCAGGGTGGTGGTGGTGAGCACATTGAGCCGGCCGTCCTTTTGGATGAAGAGCTCGCCCGGCTGGCCGCGGAGCTCATCCTGGTACTGGCGCTCCAGGCCTTCCAGTCCGAGCTCCGTATCCTGCCGCAGGCTCACCGCCCCCAGGATGTGGGACGCCAGCCGGCCGTTGGGATAGACCCGGCGGTTCTCCTGGAGGAGGCCGACGCCGGCCAGATTGAGGGCCAGAATCCGCTGGGCTTCGTCGTGGCCGATGAAGCGGCGGATGTAACGGAACTTGAGCGGTCCGTTCATCTTGACCAGGATCTGGCGGGCGTCCAGCCCGAGCACGCGGCCCAGCTCGCGGGCGGCCGTGTCCTTGTCCTGGATCTCGGGAGTGTACACGTACACCGAATCGAACGGGATGCTGGCTGCCAGCGGCTCCAGACGACAGTCCAGGATCCGGCCCCGGGTGGCCGGGACCTTGATGATGTCCTCCTGTTGGCCGCGGGACTGCCGGGCCAGCTCGTCAGCCTGGAACACCTTCAAATAGAAGACCTTCCCAAGCACCAGGAGCTGCCACGCGCAGACGACCCCTACAAACAGGAGAAGCCGCTTCTTGTGGAGCAGCGTGTTGTCCATCCAGTCCTTGCCCTAACCTGAACGTGCCTTACCTTGCCTCGCCTGACGGTTTCGCCGCATCGGCCGGCGCGGCGTTCATGGCCAGCCGCTCGGCTTGCCCGGCCGAGAGTCTGGACGTGTCCACGAAATGCACCTGGGCGAGATCCAGGGGTTTGAAGCCCAGGCGCCGCGCCTCCGCCTCGAGACGGTCGGGCGCGGTCAACGCGCATTCCATCATCTGAATGGCCGAACGCTCCTGCTCCAGGCGGCCGAGCTCGGCCTTGGCCTGTTCCATCTGGTAATCCAGGGCGACCAGCCGATTGGGGATGTAGATGTATCCCAGACCCAACAGGAAAATCAGGATGATCCCCAGGACGACATAGATGATCTCCCGGGTGCTTTCATCCCGGTTGCGGTGCTTAACCCGATAGTTGCTGACTTTCCTGTCGATGACTTGGCCAACCATTTGTTTCCCCTTTCCGCGCGCCCCGTCGGGCGCACGGGCTCAAATCCGTTCCGCGACCCGCATCTTGGCGCTCCGCGCCCTCGGGTTGAGCCGGATCTCTTCGGCCGTCGGCACCTCCGGCTTGCGGGTGATCAACCGGACGCGCTCCCGGCGCGGGCAGCCGCACAAGTCGGGCGGTCGCCGGCAGATGCAGTGTCCGGCCAGAAGCTGGAAGTTCCGCTTGACGATCCGGTCCTCGAGCGAATGGAAGCTGATGACCACGAGCCGTCCGCCGGGGAGCAGCAGGTCGACCATCTTCTGGACCAGGTCGCCCAGCCCTTCGAGTTCGTTGTTTACGGCGATCCGCAGCGCTTGAAAGGTGCGGGTGGCCGGGTGGATCTGGCCGGGTCGGCGCGGCCCCAGGGCCCGCTCCACGATGTCGGCCAGCTCGGCGGTGGAGGCGATGCGGCGCAGCTGCCGCACCTCGCAAATCCGCCGGGCGATGCGACGGGAGTGGCGCTCCTCGCCGTAGGTGAAAATCAGGTTGGCCAGCTCCTCTTCCGGCAGGCTGTTCACGAGCTGGGCGGCGGTGACCTTCTGAGTCTGGTCCATCCGCATGTCCAGCGGGCCCTCGGTGGCGAAGGAGAAACCCCGCTCCGGGTCGAGGAGCTGGAGGGTGGAGACGCCCAGGTCCAGGAGCAGCCCGTGGATGGCGGTGATGCCCAGCCGGTTCAGGATGAGGGGCAGGTTCTTGAAGTTGTCGCGGCAGAAGGTGACTTGCTTGCCGAAGCCGTTCAGCCGGGTGGCGGCCAGCGTGAGCGCCTGCTCGTCGCGATCCACGGCCACCAGGCGGCCTTGCGGCGACAGGCGGCGGGCGATCAGCTCGGCGTGGCCGCCGTGGCCCACGGTGCCGTCCACGTAGAGGCCGTCCGGATCATGCACCAGATGCGCCACCGCTGCGTCCGCCAGGACGGTCCGGTGCTGGAGCGATGGTTCGGCGTTGCAGGTCAATAGTCCTTCCAATGACATGTGCATCGGATCAAATTCCAAATCCCTGCAGTTTCTCGAACACCTCGGGCGAAGGGAAGTCCTCCTCGGCCCGGCGGTCGGCATGCTGGCGGTCCATGACCACCAGGAAATTGATCCCGCCCATCACGGCCACTTCGGCGTTGAGACCCACCTTGTCGCGTAGGTGCTGTGGCAGGGCGAGGCGGCCCTGGTCGTCCACCGTGCGCTCGGCGCCGAAATAGTTGGCGGTCATGATGAAACGCTGTTTTTCGGGCATGGAGTCCGGCACGTCCATGAGGCGCTGTTCTTTCTGTTCCCAGACCTTGAGGGGGTAGATGCAGAGTTGGTGGTCGCGCAGCACCGTGAGAAACACGTCCGGTCCGTAGTCGCGGAACAGGCGCTCCCGGAAGACCGCCGGAACTTTCAGCCGGCCTTTCTCGTCGATTTTCGCTTGCTCGAATCCTCTAAACATCTTAAACTGAACCCGTCCAAGCGATGACCGAGTCGATCCACAATGATCCACTTTGGTCCAATTTAGGTCAATTTTAGTCCACCGACCCACCACTGTCAAGTAAAAATGTGATTTTTCTCACTTTGCGGAGTCGCTCATGAAATCAGCCATTGTCGGTCTGAAGTACACGGGGAAGAGCACCATCTTCAACATCCTCACCCGGGGGCAGGGACCGGCCCAGCCGTCCGGCCGCCAGGAGGTCGTCCAGGGGGTGGCCCACATCCCGGATCCGCGGCTGGACCGGCTGGCGGCGCTGTACCAGCCGCACAAGACCACGCCGGCCACGGCCCAGTACGTGGATCTGCCGGGCGTCGAGGCCGACGAGCTGAAGGAAAGCACCTTTCTCGGGAGCCTCCGGCCGGCGGAAGCGCTGGTGCACGTGGTCCGGGCCTTCGACTCGCCTGTCGTCCCGCATCCGCTCGGGAGTGTGGATCCGGCGCGCGACGCCATCAACATGGAGCACGAGCTCATCTTTGCCGATCTGTTCCAGGCGGAGAAGCGCATCGAGCGCCTGGAGAAGGACCTGAAAAAGATCAAGAACAAGGAGCTGGAGGTGGAGCACGCGCTGCTGGTGCGCGTGCGCGGCCACCTGGAGGAGGAGCGGCCGCTGCGGGAGCTGACGCTCGCCGCCGAGGAGGAGCGGCTGGTCCGCGGCTTCACCTTCCTGTCGCAGAAGCCGCTGCTCGTCGTGGCCAACCTGGACGAGGCCGACGTGGCCCACCTGGGCGACGTGGCGGAGCATTGCGGGCTGGGCGACTGGTGCGGCCGCCCGGCGGTGGTGGTGACCGGCGTCTGCGGCAAGATCGAGGCGGAGCTGGCGGGGCTGGCGCCCGAGGAGGCGCGGGAGTTCATGGCCGAGCTGGGCATCGCCGAGCCGGGCACCGCCCGGCTGCTGCGGGAGAACTACCGGCTGCTGGGGCTCATCTCCTTCTTCACCGTGGGCAAGGACGAGGTCCGCGCCTGGACGATCCCGCAGGGACTCAACGCCCAGCGCGCCGCCGGCGTGATCCACAC